>JAKLGF010000019.1 GCA_022710815.1 Patescibacteria group bacterium | reverse complement strand
CAATTCCAGCCCAAAAAACATTTTTCCAATTAGGATTCTTTAAGAATTCGATCCAAGTAAAAACAGAAAGAAGAGCGCCAAAAGCAGCCACCACATCTATTGTTACTAATCTTCCATGAGCAATAATATCTGGGGAGAAGGAATAAAAGAAAACAGCAATAGCAGCCACATCTTGCCCCCAATATTTCCTGGCTATGACAAAAACCAATATTCCCAAAATTAAAGTCAGAATAATCATGGGAATTCTAGACCAGAAAATGATCTTGTCAGCATCATTGCCTGATTTGAATAAAAACTCATTGCCCAAATCAAATTGTTGCCACCAAGCCACACTAATATCTTCATAGGGCTTAGTCCACATAGGACTGTTTTGTGGCCAATTGAAATTGCCAAAAATCAAAGGCAGGGCAGCCAAATCTTTAGCCAAGGGTGGATGTTCAGGATTAACTCTGTAATCCTGGGTGCTAAGATAGGAATAGCCAGCTGCAATATGGGCCTTTTCATCAAAGGTCAAAGAATCATGTTTGGCACTGCCAAGCATGATAACAGCCATGATTATTAAACTAAGGGTTGCGATAATGTTTACTAATCTTTGGTTCATATTATTTCACAGATACTTTTTGTTGAATATGTTGGATATATTCATTAGGGGCATCATTGAGAATAAAAACAACTGAAGTTAAATTGGCTTTGTTTAAAACTGTGGCTAATCCTTGCATTTCTTCTCCTTTAATTGGATCAGAAAAACTATTTCCTAAATTTCCCAAGGCCACAACAGCATTATTGCCCTTGTTTTGGAAATCATATTTCTCAAATTCATCAGAAGTGAAATATTGGTAATGGCCAGTCTTTTTGTATTTAGTAGCTTCAATGAATCTGATTGTTTCAGCATCATAAGTGCTGTTTCCTCCATAGAAGATAATATATACATTGATATTGGAATCAATTTTGTTAACTAGTTCTCCAAAATCAACAAAGTCACTGGCAAAAGCTGAATGCACTTCTTTTTTCTGGGCCCAATTCATGAAATAGCCATAGAAAGTAGTAGTGATTAAAACAATAACCACTAGGGTTGCTAGAGAATTGTAGAGCCAAGAGAATTTCTGTTTGGATTCTGTAGCATTAATCTTTTCTACTGCATAATTCATTCCTACTCCGGCAAAGATAAAGGCAAAAGGCAAACAGCCCATGGTTCTTAAAGCATGGGGCGCTCCTTCAGCTGTTAAGACTGCTGGTAATAATCCACAAGCAAATCCCATTAGCAAAATGTATCTGCCCAAAACTTCCTGAGGATCTCTTTTTTTATGAAAAATCAAGGAGCCCAAAGAAAGAATAATTCCGATTAAAAAGAAAAATCCAGTAATTCCTTCTAATTGAGGAGCTCCAGCAATATTATGCCTCCAATTCCAATCGCCATGGAAATTAAACATGGCTAAATGCTTTCCCAAGCTATCAAAAAGGGCTTTAACTGGGTTTTCTTGAGCAAAGACCATAACCTGAGATGTTCTGCCCAAAAAGTCTGCTGGATGAGCAACAAAATAGCTGATTAATGGAATTAGAACAATTATCCCTATTAATCCAAAGAACAAACATTGGCCAAAAAAAGATTTGAATTCTTTTTTCTTGATAAAAACAATTAAGTAGTAAAGTAGGACAAAGAAAAGAAGCAAAACTCCAGTTAAGCGGAAAGTAGTGTAAGTGTAGAAACCTAAACCGAAAAAGAATCCTGAAGCTGCTAAATCCCACCAAGAAGTTTTGTCACTTTCTAGCTTTCTATTGAAAGCTTTGATTAAGAAATACAAAAACCAAACAATAGCAAAAGGCAACATTATGACTCTAAAAGAGATTCTAGAAAAATTAATATGCCAGAAAGACAAAGCTACAAACAAAGATGACCACAAACCAATGTTTTCCTTTTTGGTCAATTCCTTGCCTAAGAAATATATTCCCAAAACTGTCAGGGTTCCAATAATGGCTGAAACTAATCTTAAAGCTACTGTATTAACTCCAAAGAATTTAAAAGACAAAGCAATTAAATTCATAAATAATCCTTCTCGGCCATTATTAGCAGGATAAAATGGCTGGCCAGGATTATTAAGCGCATCCATGGTATTTACAGCCTCATCCTGAAAGACTCCAGGGGGGAATGATCCTAATTGCCAGAACCTGAAGAACACAGCTAAAAAGAGAATGCCTAAAAGGCACAAAAGAGTTTTTCTTTGCATATATTTGATTAGATTAATTATAGTAAATAGGGATATTTTTACAATTAAACCCTGTTAAAAACTCCATTAGCACTCAAGGGTCTTGACTGCTAATTTGGATTGGCTATAATACTGAATGTAATTAATTTTTGCTTTATGACAGAAAGGCAAGAAAAAATCCTATACCAAATCATTAGCGATCACATTGATACTGCTCAGCCGATTTCTTCCAAGTCTTTGATTGAAAACAATGACTTTGAAATCAGCCCAGCTACAATGAGGATTGAAATGAGTCAATTGGAAAAAGAGGGCTATTTAATGCAGCCCCATGTTTCCTCGGGAAGCGTTCCTACTGACAAGGCCTACAGATTCTTTGTTGATAAGATTCTTCAGAATCAAAATGATTCCCAGGAATCCAATACTACCAAGATTAAAAAGGAACTTTCCTCTTTGACCAAATCTGATGACTATATCAAAACCACTCAGGATTTAACCCGCAAAGTAGCAGACTTGTCATCTAATTTAACCATGACATATTTCTATGATGACGACTTCTTTATGACCCAGGGTTGGGAAAATCTGTTACTAGAACCAGAATTCAAACAGGCTGACTACATGAAGAGGTTTATCAAAATGATTTCTGGAATTGAGGAAGAAATGGATCAGCTCTGCTCGTTATGCCAAGAAGATCTTTCTATCTATATTGGAAAGGAGAACAAGCTCAAACAATCCCAAGAATTTTCCTTAATAGTTAAGAAATGCCAGACAGAAGATGGCAAAAAAGCAATAATTGCTTTAATGGGACCTAAAAGAATGAGTTATCAGAGAAATATTAGTTTACTAAATATGATTGATGAAATATTTGAAAACTTTTAAAACATATGGAACAAGAAGAACAACAAACAGAACAAAGTGAGTTAGAAACAATTAAAAAAGAACGCGAAGAATTTCTAGCTGGATGGCAACGGTCCCAGGCTGACCTAATTAATTACCAAAAAGAAGAAATCCAGCGATTAAAAGATTATTCTTCAATGGTTTTAGAAGCCTGGCTTCAAAAACTATTTCCCGTTATTGATAATTTTGAATTAGCCAAGAAACATTTAACCCCAGAACAGCTTCAAGATCCCAGCATTCAAGGCCTACTTTTAACCCAGAAACAATTAGTAGATCTTCTCAAAGCCCAAGGGATTATTGAATACAGCTATTTGGGAAAGATATATGACCCATTGGAGTGCGAAGTAATCCAGGAAGTAGAACAAGAAGATGAACCCGGAACTGTAATAGAGGAAATTCAAAAAGGTTACAAGATAAATAACAAAATAATCAGACCAGCTAAGGTTAAAATAATAAAATAAACATATGGCAAAAGTATTAGGAATAGATTTAGGAACAACAATCACCAAAATGGCTTCCGTTGTTAATGGAAAGCCCCAATGTTTGGAAAATCAGGAAGGATCAATTTTGACTCCTTCAGTTGTAGCATTGTCTAAAAACAATGAAAGACAAATCGGAGTTATTGCTTACAGACAAGCAGTAACCAATCCTTTAAACACAATTCATGCTGTTAAAAGATTCATTGGTAGAAAGTACTCTGATCCTGAAGTCCAGAATGAATTAAAAAGAATGTCCTACAAAACCAGAGAGGCTGGTAATGGCGGAGTAGAAATCCAAATGGGGGACAAATGGTTTAGCCCCATTGAGATTTCTTCAATGGTTTTGCAGAAAATCAAAACAGATGCTGAAAGCAAATTAGGAGAAAAAGTCTCTGATGTTGTTATTACCTGTCCAGCTAACTTTGATGATTCTCAGAGAAAAGCTACCATGACTGCTGGAGAAATTGCTGGCTTTAATGTTTTAAAGATCATCAATGAACCAACAGCCGCAGCCCTAGCCTATGGCCTTGGTAAAAAACAGAATGAAAAGGTTTTGGTCTATGATTTCGGAGGCGGAACCTTTGATGTTACAATTCTCAATGTTACTCCTGAAGTTGTGGAAGTTATTGCTACAGGCGGAGAACCTCATTTGGGCGGAAATGATTTTGATCAGTTAATTATTGATTGGTTGGTTAAGGAATTCAAAAAAGACCAAGGAATTGATTTGGCCAATGATTCTTTAGCCTTATCTCGTTTAAAAGAAGCTGCTGAAAAAGCTAAAATCGAGCTTTCCAGCGCCCAGGAAACTGAAATCAATATTCCTTTCATTTCCTCAGATGCCTCTGGTCCTAAGCACTTGCTCTACAAATTAAGTAGAGCTAAATTCAATGAATTGTCTGCTGAATTAATTGATAGATCTGTTAAAAGAGTCCAAGCTACCTTACAAGAAGCAGTAAACAAAAAAGACGAACCCAAACTTAACAGCGCCAGTGATATTAATGAGATCGTTTTTGTGGGAGGAACCACTTTGATTCCAGCTATTAAAGATGCTGTTAAAAATGCTTTTGGCAAAGAACCTAACAAAACTTTAAATCCTGAAGAAGTTGTGGCCATGGGCGCAGCTGTTCAGGCTGAAATCATTTCAGCTTCCAAAGAAGGAAGAGCTCCTGAGGGAGATATTAAAAGCGTTTTGCTTTTGGATGTTTTGCCTTTGTCTTTAGGAATTGAAACAATGGGTAGTGTTAATACCATTATGATTAACAAAAACACTACTATTCCTACTTCTAAATCTCAAATCTTTTCAACTGCTGCTGATAATCAGCCTTCAGTTGAAATCAATGTTTTGCAAGGAGAAAGACCAATGGCCCATGATAACAGATCTTTGGGAAGATTTGTTTTAGATGGAATTGCTCCAGCTCCCAGAGGCATACCTCAGATTGAGGTTACTTTCGATGTCGATGCTAGTGGAATAATTAGTGTTCATGCCAAAGACAAAGCTACTGGAAAGAACCAATCAATTAGAATTGATGGAACAACTGGATTATCAAAAGAAGAAATTGAGAGAATGAAGAAAGAAGCTGATTTGCACAAAGAAGAAGATGAAAAGAAGCGCCAAATGATTGAAGCTCGCAATCAAGCTGATTCTTTAATTTACATGTCAGAGAAATCTTTAAATGATAACAAGGATAAAATATCAGCTGACATTGCCAATGAAGTCAAAGAAAAGATTGAACAATTGAAAAAGGTAAAAGACACTGATAATATAGAGGAAATTAAAAACAAAACTAATGAATTGTCTACAACAATTCAAAAGATTGGGCAGGCAATGTATCAGCAACAACCACAGCCAAATCAGGCTCAGCCAGAACAGGAAAAGACCAATGATGCCCAAGAAGGAGATTATCAAGAGAAATAATGGATAAAAAAGACTATTACAAAATACTAGGTTTAGAAAAGAACGCCACAGAAGAACAAATCCGCAAAGCCTATTACAATCTAGCCCATCAACATCATCCAGATAAAAATGGAGATGCTGCTAAGTTTAAAGAGATTAACGAGGCTTACAAAGTTCTTTCTGACAAACAGAAAAGAGAACAGTATGATAAATACGGATTTGTCGGAGGCGATCCCAATATGGGAGGATTTAATTGGCAAGACTTTGCCCAACAAGGAGGCGGAGGCTTTGAATTCAATTTCGGAGACATGGGAGATATTGGCGATATTTTCGACCAATTCTTTGGAGGCGGAATGGGCCAACAAACAAAAGGAAAACGCAAAAAGGGAAGTGATATTCAGATAGATTTGGAATTGGAATTAGAAGATGTAATCAAAAGCATTCAAAAAACTTTTGTAGTTTCCAAACATGTTTCCTGCAATCGCTGTCATGGCAATGGAGCTGAACCAGGAAGTCAGACTGAAGAATGCCATACTTGCAGAGGAACTGGAAGAGTCCAGCAAATGAAAAGAACCCCATTTGGAGTTTTCACTCAAACCGGACTCTGCCCTGAATGCCAGGGAGAAGGACACAAGCCCAAAATCATTTGTAATGTCTGCAAAGGAGAAGGAAGGATAAAAAAAGAAGAAGAGATTGCTGTTACTATTCCAGCTGGAGCAGATCACAATCAAGTTTTCTCTATCCCGGGAAAGGGAAATGCGGGCAGAAGAAATGCTCCTTCAGGAGATTTGTATGTGCGAATTAATTTAAAACCGCACAAAGTATTCAAAAGAAAAGGAGATGATCTTTATGCCAGAATAATGATTCCTTTTACCAAAGCTGCCCTAGGAGGAGATGTGGAGATAAAGAACTTAGATCAAAAAACTATTATTCTCAAAGTTCCCAAAGAAACTCAATCAGGAAAAGTATTCAAGATTTCTGACAAAGGTATTCCTCATTTCTCTCACAGAGGAAATGGAGACATTTATCTGGAATTAGTTGTTCAAACTCCAGAGAAACTATCTCGCAAACAAAAGGAATTACTCGAAGAGTTAAGAAAAGAAGGATTGTAAGCAAATTAAAAGAGCGGCTCAAACCGCTCTTTTTGAGTGTTTTTTATTTAGCTTTGGAACAAATAGCATCTCCATTACCAGAAATGAATTCGTTTAAGTCGGGGCAACATTTTGCTTGTGCGCCATACAAAAGATATTCCCCGTCTTTTAAGCAATTTTTAGAAAAATAAGGCCACAAGTTAGTCTTTTCTGAATAGAATTCTCCTATAATTCTTGCTTTTTGTTTACTATTTCCGTCTGGACCAAAAACAAATGCCGAGACACTATCATTGCTAGGCTTCCCAATAATAACAGAATATTGTAAATAATCACCATTTTCAAAGCCGGTCGGATTTCCGTCTTGCTCTATTTTTTCAACATATGGTTCTATATTAATAGAGACAAGAAAATCTAAAGAATCTTGATGAGAAACATCTTTGGTTATTTCGCTTCCTATGTTGTCGAATAAAGCGTATTCGCCATCAAAACTAGCCGCTTCTCTACCTCTACATTCATTTGCGCTTGTTTTCCCAACACAGATCATCACTGTTTTTATAAGTTTCTTAGCATCTTTTTTTGTTCCATTTTTTGAAAATAGTTCAATTTTTGCAGCCAATTTGTCTAAAACAACCGCACCACCTTCTATAATTCTAAAATCCATTGTGCCCAGATCGATTGCATAGCTATGAACAGATTGATTTTGAGAATGTTGAAAAGATGATTTTGATAATTCTACAAGAGCTTTTGTAGAATTCGCAAAATAAAATCTGAACAAAGCTGTGCCCGTTAATAAAAATAACAAAACGATAATTAATATAATATATATCTTTTTCATTTTTTATATGGTTAAATTTAATTATATTGTAGCATCTGCGATTAATTCTGCAAATATATAATAATTATTCATACTTTTATTGTGTATTATTAAATATAA
>JAKLGF010000018.1 GCA_022710815.1 Patescibacteria group bacterium | reverse complement strand
GTCTTGGGAGCCAAGGTTACATTAAGAAAGAAAAGAATGTGGGACTTTTTGGAAAGATTGGTCTTCATTGCTTTGCCCAGAACCAGGGACTTCAGAGGAATTGATCCTAAATGTATTGATAAGAATGGAAATATTAATCTTGGAATCAAAGAGCATGTTGTTTTCCCGGAAATCATCCAGGAAAAGGAAAAACAGGTCTTTGGATTGGAAATAACAATTGATACCACAGCCAAAAATGCCAAAGAATGTGAAGAACTTTTGAGGCATATTGGTTTCCCACTTAAAAAAGATAAATAATATGGCAATAGAATCAAGAATAGCCAAATCAAAAAAGAAACCCAAATTTTCCACTAGAATAGTCAGGAGATGCTTTAAATGTGGAAGAAATCACGGATATATCGGAGATTTCGGATTATGCAGAATTTGCTTTAGAGAAATGGCCAATAAAGGTTTAATCCCAGGAGTTAAAAAATCAAGTTGGTAAAAAAATATGGATCAAATAGTTGATATGTTAAACAGAATAAGAAACGCTCAGGTTGTCTCTCATCAGGCAGTCGAAGTTCCTTATTCAAATATAAAATACGCAATCCTTGAGGTTTTTAAGAAATACGGATATGTGGACAAAATTGAAAAAGTTGGCCGCAAGAACCGCAAATACATCAAGATTGATTTAAAATACGATGCAGGCACAGGAGTGATTGCTGATATGAGAAGAATTTCCAAACAGGGACAAAAGACATACTCTGGATACAAGGAATTAAAGCCAGTCAAAGGAGGCGGAGGAATTGCAGTCATGTCTACACCTAAAGGAATAATGAGCAATATTGAAGCTAAAAAACAAAAGGTTGGAGGAGAAGTTTTAGTTCAAATTTGGTAATAAAAAAAATATGTCAAGAATAGGCAAAAAACCAATAACAATACCAGCTGGAGTTGAAATCAAACTTGATAACAACAAGATTTTGGTCAAAGGACCAAAGGGCGAAAACAGCCTTGATCTTGTTAATGATGTCAAAGTTGAAATTGCTAACGGCTTAGTAAATGTTTCATTGGTAAATGAAAACAGGCTAACCAAACCATATTGGGGCCTTTTCAGAACCTTGATCGATAACATGATCCAGGGGGTTGTCTCAGGCTTTGAAAAAAAATTAGAAGTCCAAGGAATTGGCTACACAGCCACATTGGACGGAGAAACTCTGGTTTTAAAAGCCGGATATTCTCATTTAGTTAGAATTAACAAAGAACCAGGAATAAAATTTGCAGTTGAGAAAAACATTATTACTGTTTCTGGAGTTGATAAAGTAAAGGTTGGGAATATGGCCGCCAAGATTCGCGCTGTCCGCAAACCAGAACCATACCAGGGAAAGGGAATCAGATATGCAGGCGAACAGGTCAGAAGAAAATTAGGAAAGAAAGCTGCTAAAGCTGCATAAAACATATGGCAAACAAAACTAACAGACAAATTAAAAGAAAGCAGAGGCATGCTAGAGTTCGCGCCAAGATTGTTGGAACTGCTAAAGTTCCCAGACTTTGCGTATTTCGATCCAATAGCCATATTTACGCCCAATTAATCGATGACACTTCTAAGAAAGTTTTAGCCCAGGCTAATGATATAAAGATCAAGGCTGCTGGAAAGAAGAAAATGGATTTGGCTACAGAAGTTGGAACAGCAATTGCCAAGCTTGCTCAGGAAAAGAAGATTGATGCCGTTGTTTTTGACAGAGGAGGATTTAAATATCACGGAAGAATAAAGTCATTGGCAGAAGGAGCACGCCAAGGCGGATTAAAATTTTAAAGCAATATGTTCAAGAAACAAAGACCACAAGATAAAACTGAAAAAATATTTGACTCCAAGGTTTTGGAAGTCGCCAGAGTCACCAGAGTTACTGGAGGCGGAAAGAAGATGAGCTTTAGAGCCATTCTTGTTTTAGGCGATAAAAAGGGCAGAGTTGCTTTAGCTGTTGCCAAAGGAAAAGACGTAGCCCAGGCAGTTGATAAAGCTACCAGATTGGCCAAGAGAGCAATGATTACTGTACCCATTGTTGATGGAACTATTCCACACCAAGTTGAAGCCAAATACGGACCAGCTAAGATTTTGCTCAAACCCCAAACAAAAGGAAAGGGTTTAGTTGCCGGAGGAAGCGCTAGAACAATTTTCAAGCTTTGCGGAATCAGAAACATCACTGCTAAGATGATTGGAGTAACCAAGAACAATCTTAACAATGCTATGGTTGCTATTGAAGCTTTAAAGAAACTCAAGGTTAAAAATACTACAGCCCAGGTCGTAGAGAATAAGGAAAATAACTAACATGCAGTTAAATCAATTACAACCAACCCACAAGCGCAAGCCAGCTAAAAGAGTGGCCCGCGGAGGCAAAAAAGGAACTTATTCTGGAAGAGGATTAAAAGGACAGAATTCTCGTGCCGGGCACAGAAAAATGCCTTTGATTAGACAGTTTATCAAGAGATATCCTAAACTCAGAGGATACAAGTTTAAAGGATTTGATGGCAGAATAGCTATTATTGATTTAGCTTTGATTGAAAACAAATTCGACGCTAAGAATATTTTAAGTCCTAACACTTTGGCAGCAGCCAATTTAGTTAGAAAGATTGATGGCCATATCCCTAATGTTAAAATTTTAGGAGATGGTGAAATTACTAAAGCCATCAGAGTTTCAGGATGTATAGTTTCTAAATCTGCTAGAGCTAAGATTGAGAAAGCCGGAGGCAAGATTGTTGATATCAAATCAAACAAACCAGTTAAAAAGCCAGTTATCAAAAAGGAAGCTGTTAAAACAGAAGCTCCTAAAGCAGAGAAAGAATCTAAGCCTAAGGCTAAAAAGCCAGCAGCTAAAAAATAGATCTAAAATACCATGCTTAATAAAATCGCTCAATTGTTCAAAGTCAAGGAATTAAGAAACAAAGTCCTGTTTGTTTTGTTGATTTTTGTTATCTTCAGAATGATGTCCAACCTTTTAATCCCAGGAATACCTAAGGAAGGAATGCAGGCGATTTACAAATCAATGGTCTCAGGAAACAGTGCTGGAAACCTTAATCAAGGATTCCAATTGCTCAATGTCTTTTCTGGAGGCGCATTGGATCACTTTTCAGTTATCATGCTTGGTCTTGGACCATACATTACTGCAACAATTATCTTGCAGCTTTTAGGAATTGTTATCCCAGCTTTGGGAGAATTGCAGAAAGAAGGAGGGGAGAGAGGCAAGAAAATTATTGAACAATATGCCAGATTTTTCACTGTCATTTTAGCTTTCTTCAATGCTTTCGGAATGTTGCTCTATTTCCAAAATGCTGGAGTAGGAGCTGGAGGAAAATTATTCGGAGAAGGAATTGGACCAATGTCATTGCCATTTTTAGCCTCAGTTATTGTTGTTATGGCTGGATCAATGGTGGTCATGTGGTTAGGAGAACTTATTTCTGAAAAAGGAATTGGAGACGGAGTTTCTTTGCTTATCTTTGCCGGAATTTTATCCAGAATGCCAGTAGGAGTAGGAGGAGTTTTGAAATTAGCTGCCGGAGGAGCTATTAGTGTTATTAACATTATTCTCTTTGTTATTCTCTCCATTGTAATTATCGGTTGTGTTGTCTTGATCAATGAATCAAAGCGCAACATTGCCATTTCTTATGCCAAGCAAGTTAGGGGAAACAGAGTTTTTGGTGGAGTTACAACTTACTTACCACTGAGTGTTAACCCAACCGGAGTTATCCCCATTATCTTTGCTTTGTCATTCTTAGTTATTCCATCTTCAATTGCCCAGATGCTTACTGGAATTCCAGCTATTCAAGCTAATGCTGCATTAACAACAGGTTTGACTAATTTTTCTAATTTCTTTGATATTAGGATTAATCCATTAGGACACAATTTGATTTACTTTGCCATGATTTTCCTTTTCACATACTTCTATGCAGCAGTTGTCTTTAATCCTAAGGAAATGGCAGACAATTTTCAGAAATCAGGAGGCTTTATCCCAGGAATCAGACCAGGAGAAAATACTGCTCAGTATTTAGACTATGTCTTATCCAGATTGTTATTCATCGGAGCATTATTCTTAAGCTTTGTTGCTTTGACACCATCTTTAATTGACAGCGCTCTTAATATCCAGGGATTGGACTTCTTAATCGGAGGAACATCTCTGTTAATCGTTGTTTCTGTCATTTTAGAGACTGTCCGCAAGATCAATGCCCAATTGCAAATGAGAGATTACGATTCCATTTAAAACTAGCAACCCGCCCGAAAGGGCGGGTTTTGCGTTATCAAAGTTTTGTAATATAATGGGAATACAATAAAAATATATGAGCAACCAAAAACAAGCCATTATCCTCTTGGGCCCACCAGGATCAGGCAAGGGAACCCAGGGCACACTCTTAGGAGAAAGATTGAATCTTTATCTTTTTGAGACTTCTAAAATTCTAGAAGACTATTTCAAGACTGCCCAAGAAGGGGACTTTATGGAAGTTGATGGGCAAAAGTATTTTGCCCAAGACGAAATTAAATTAAGAGCTGAGGGAAAACTATGCAGCCCGCCTTTTGTTACTCAATTAGTAAAAAAGAAAATGATTGAGTTAGCCAATGATGGCCATTCTATTGTCACTTCCGGATCTCCTAGAACCCTTTATGAAGGAGAAGCTTTAATTCCTTTGCTTAAGGAATTATATGGATCAGAGAATGTTAAAGTGATTGTTATTAAAACAACAGTAGAAGACTCAATCTTTAGAAACAGCCACAGAAAGATTTGCGAATTAATGAGACACTCAATCCTTTATTCTGAAGAATTTGAAAAATTGAATTATTGTCCCATTGATGGTTCTAAATTAATTAAAAGAGAAGGAGTAGGGGATGATCCCGAAACTATTAAGACTAGATTTGAAGAATACCAGCAAAGAACTTTGCCTTTGGTTGAATTTTTTAAATCCCAAGGATTATTAGTTAAAGAAATTGATGGTAAAGTCAGCCCAGCTGATGTTTTTGATCAAATACTTAAAGCCTTAGAATGATTCAGATAAAGACTGACAAAGAAATACAGACCATGCAGGAAGGCGCAGAAATCCTAAGCGCTATTTTATCCAAGGTCTCTAAAGCTGTTAAGCCTGGGATAACCACAAAACAGCTAGATGAGCTAGCTGCCAGCTTGGTTGCTAAAGCCGGCGCTAAGCCCAGTTTCTTGGGATATAACGGGTATCCAGCAGTGCTTTGTACCTCAGTTAACAATGTTGTTGTTCATGGTATTCCATCAGATTATGCTTTAAAGCCAGGAGATATTGTTGGCTTGGATTTAGGAATTCTTTACAAAGGATTTCACACTGATATGGCTGCTACTGTTCCTGTGGGAGAGATTTCTTTTGAAAATCAGCGCTTGCTGAGAGCTACTAAAAAAGCCTTAAAACTTGCTATTACTAAAGCCAAAGTGGGCAATACTTTTGGAGATATTGGCAATACTATTCAGAGATACATTGAAGATCAAGGATTCTCTGTTGTCAGAGATTTATGCGGGCATGGAGTAGGAAAAGACTTGCACGAAGACCCACAGATTTTGAATTATGGGAAAAGGCATACTGGGGAAGCAATAAAACCAGGAATGGTTTTTTGTTTAGAGCCAATGATTAATACGGGGGGATGGGAAATAGAATTAATGGCAGATAAGTGGGGCTATTCTACTAAAGACAAACTACCCAGTGCTCATTTTGAGCATGTGATAGCTATAACCTCAGATGGAAAAACAAAAGTATTAACTAAATTTGATTAAAGTAAAAGCCCTCAGTTGCCTGAGGGCTTTTTATTTAGTTTGTTTTGAATATGGCGTGCTTAATGTGGGCGTAGCGCAGAGACCTACCAGCAAAAGAGCAATGGTCAAAAACAGCACTCTCAAAGTTTGTTTTGTATAGATCGGCGCTGTCAAAGATGCAGTTTCTGAATTCAATGAAAGCAAAGTTGACGTAAACGAGTATGGCATTGCTGAAGTTCAGGCCTTCTAGCAATCCTCTGGCAGTGTTTTTTCCATCAGGAATATCTTGGCGTAGATCCATTGCTAATTCAAAGATGATATTGGAAAAGTCCTTCCGTCCTTCCTTGAGGGCTTCTAAAAACTGTTCCTTGTTTATCCTTTCTTTCAAATTCACCTCCTTTAAAGGAATAAAGCATTGGTGATTGTTGCTGTTCCAAAAAGAGTTCCCTGATTCCTTTGGCAATTTTTACGGACAATAACATTAGATAAGTTGGATCCAGTAAAGTCAGTTCCGTTCAAATTGCAGTTGGTAAAAACAGCGCCGTTGAAATTGGATCGACAAAGCTTGGCATTAGAAAAATTGAGATTTTGGAAGTTTTTAACCTTGGTCAGGTCGGAATTATGGTGAAGTGCGATATTGGAGAAATCAGTTTCCTTGTTCTCCAAAGCTCTTAAGAAATCTTTTTCGCTGAGAACTCGCATTCATTAAGCCTCCAGTTGTATAGTATTTCACAGACTATGGAAAAGATCTGTATTCCCATATTCTACCATCATTTTTGGGTTAGTCAAATTGGTCTTAACATTGTAAAACAAGGCAATAGCAGTTATTATATATCTAATATATATTTATGAACGACGATATACATCTATCCGTCGTTATTCCTGCGTATAATGAGGAAAAACGACTTCCCAAAACATTAAAAAGTATTAATGATTACTTGGTCAAGCAGTCATATGGCTACGAGATTATTGTGGTCAATGATGGAGCCAAGGATAAAACTGCTGATGTGGTTAAATCTTTAATGCCTACGATCAAGAATCTTCAATTAATAGACAACAAAGTCAATCAGGGGAAAGGAGCTGTGACTAGGCAAGGAATGTTGGCAGCCAAAGGAAAATACAGAATCTTTACTGATGCTGATAATTCCACCACGATTAACCAGGTAGAAAAGATGTTCCCAGAATTTGAAAAGGGATTTGATGTTGTTATTGGTTCCAGGGATGTTAAAGGAGCAATTCTTAATCCTCCTCAAGGGCCAGCTAGAAGATTTGTGGGCAATGTCTTTAATTTAATGGTTCAAGTCATTTTAGGGCTTTGGGGTGTTTGGGATACTCAATGCGGATTTAAAGCCATGACTGAAAAAGCTACTTTAGAAATTATGCCCATGTGCAAAGTCAATCGTTTTGCTTTTGATCCAGAAATTTTGATTCTAGCTCGCAGAAAAGGATACAAGATAAAAGAAATTCCAGTTATTTGGGTTAATGATTTGCAGAGTACTGTTACAATTAAAGCCATTTTTAGAATGTTAAGAGACCTTTTAGGAATTCGTTGGAATTTAATGACAGGGAAATACAAATAATTATGGAACAAAAACCGGATTTTCCATCAGAATTAAGATTGGACTTGGCTAGCAACAATTGGGTTATTATCGCCAAAGGCAGGGGTAAAAAGCCCGAAGCCTACAAAAAGATCCAACAATTGTCAGTGCCACCTTCTGAGTGTCCATTTTGCAATATTGATAGCCAAAGAAAGCCTTTGGAAGTTATTATCAATGGCAAAGCAATAGAAAATCCAGATACTATTCCTGATGATTGGACAACCATTGTTATTCCCAATTTATTTCCCGCTTTGGTTCCTGGGGAAACAATTGAAGAACATACTGAGGGAAATCTTTATCAAAGAATTAGCGCAGTTGGTCATTGCGAATTAGTAGTAACTAAAGAACACGGTAAATTTTTTGCTGACTTTACAGTAGATCAGATTAAGGAAATCATTATGGCTTACCAAGCTAGATATTTAGCTTTAAAGCCTAAAAAATACGTTAACTATATCTCTATTTTCCATAATAACG
>JAKLGF010000017.1 GCA_022710815.1 Patescibacteria group bacterium | reverse complement strand
AACAATATTTCTAATTTCTTGCTGAGTTAAGTTTTCACTGACCATTAAGTATCTTTGGCCTGTTCTGCCTTTTTGCCAAGCAGCAATTAAGCCATTGGCCACATCTTCTACATC
This sequence comes from Patescibacteria group bacterium, assembly GCA_022710815.1. Taxonomy (GTDB): domain Bacteria; phylum Patescibacteriota; class Minisyncoccia; order Minisyncoccales; family JAGOPM01; genus JAKLGF01. The sequence continues at coordinate 8,096 of JAKLGF010000017.1, read as the reverse complement.
AACTACTGACAATCCTCCGTCTAGATAGATTAAATTAAAGGGCCAGGAAAACTTAAACATCAAATCTGAATGGATTCTTCTAATATCTCCAGCTCCATACATGGAAGCAGGGCAGATAATAACAGCATTTAGGCCTTTTTCCACTCCTTTTTGGATTTCAATTTCAGCTCGATATTTTGTTTCGCAATAATTAATCCTTAATGGCCCAAAATTATATGGCGTTCCTTCATCAGAAATCTGGCCTTTAGGAGGATAGCCCACAGCTACAGTTGAGCTGACATAAATTAATCTTTGGACTTTATGCTTTAAGCAGGCATCAACTACATTTTTAGTTCCTCCGACATTAATCTGGGTTTGAAGATCATTTAATTTGTCCCAATAGGAAACCATTCCCACTAAATGAAAAACCACATCGCAACCAGCAATAGCAGTATCTACTTCATCAGCATCCCTAATATCTCCCTCAAAGACTTCTCCCTGAAAACCAGGGAGTAGTTTCATGTCATCCTCCTTAGTCTTTAAGATTCTTAATTCAGCTTCAGGACAAGTTCTTTTTAATTTTTCAAGCAAGTGATGGCCCAAGAATCCTGTGGCGCCAGTTATTAACACCTTCATATTGTTTAGTTATGTTAAAATGATTATACCAAACTTTTAATTAAAAAACATGTTTAAAAAGAAGCTTTTCTTTTTTCTTTTTAGTATTTTGTTTCTTGCCTTGGTTCAAAATTGTTCAGCTCAGACAAATACTTTTCCTTCCCTGACTCCCAAGGTCTTTACTGAGTCAGTTATTCCGGGCACAAATAGTGCTACTCTTAAGGCTTCAGCTTGGATCAATGAGGGGAAAACAATGAAAATTCAGACTTGGTTTGAATGGTGGATTAAAGGAGCAGGAACAACCAATAAGACTCCTAAGAGACTTTATGACATTACTAAAAACAAAAGTTTCCAAGAAGTTATTTCCTTTAATCCTTCTAAGGTATATTGTTTCGTCCCCTATGCGCAATTGGTAGATAATAATCTCAAGCCTCTTTCTGATATTGGTAAAGGAACAGAGCTCTGTTTTCCTAAGTCTCCTTTTGTAGCCACTAAGTTGCCAGTGGCTGTTCAAGACACGTCAGCATATTTCAAAGGAGAGATTACTAGTTTTCAAGGATTATCTCAAGTTATTGGATATTTTAGACGTTGGTATCAGAAAACACCCGGGATAGTTAAACAGGATGGGTACCAATTAGTCCAAAAGCCTTCTGCTTTGGATAGAAAAGAATTTGGGTATTTCTACAATGATTTCAATACTGCCCAGAAAGGGAATTATTGTTATCAGGCCTGTGCCAAAGATCTTCCTAATAATGCTTTAACTAATTGTGATAAGCCAACTTGTTTCCCAGACTCTGGTGGTGATGATCAAGACTATTTCAAGTTAACTAAAACAGCTCAAGCCCTGACAGACCCCAAAGATTGCCAGCAAGCCAAGATTACTCTAGATATCTATTGCCAAGGAGAAAATACTACCACTACTCGTCCTGATTTCGATGTCGTTTTACTCATAGACAAATCAGGAACCATGAAAGGAATTGCTTTAGATAGAACCAAGCAAGCTGCCATTGAATTTGTAAATAAATTAGACAAAAACAAAGATAGGGTATCTTTAGTTTCTTTTTCTGATTGGGGGACAATTGAAAATGCTTCAGGACTGACTAATAATTTTTCTGAAGTCACTCAGGCCATTGCTAAATTAACAGTTAGTGGCAATTCCACTAACTTGGGAGATGGTTTCAAAAAAACCAATATTCTTTTTAATAAAGCCAGACCTACTGCCCAAAGAAGAGTTGTCCTTATTACCGATGGGATTGTTAATGCTGGGGAATCTGGTTCTCCACCCAGTGCTCCTTCTTGGCCAGAAACTGACAATATCTATACCAATTATTCTATTGCCCAGAGCTCGATTACTAAAAATACTCACAAAGCCTTAATTTATGTTATCCGTTATTCGGAAAAATCTGTTGATGATGTTCATCCTAAAGCAGCAGCATTTTCTAAAAAACTCTTAGAAGAAAAAATTGCTTCCCCAGGAGAGTATTATTCAGCTCCTACTCCTGATGCTATTGTCCAACTTTTTGCCAAGATTGTTAATTCTTTAACCCAAACCCAAAATATCCCTATTATTTGCAAAGATTTGAAAGTAACAGAAGTTTTAACTGATGGAGCCAAATTAATACAAGCCGTTCCTGCGCCCACTATAGCCAAAGGAAATATTTTGATCTGGGAAATGGGAAATGTAGGCGGACATCGTCAAATTGAATTAATTGTCTATTACCCCAATGCTAATCCGCAATTAGCAGAAAAGTATCCAGATTCCAAAGTTACTTTCTTGGACATGGAGGGAAACAAACAGGAAAAGGAATTCCCAGAAACATATGTCAAAGATCTTCTTAAGTGCAGTGGCATTCAAATGTCAGCTGACAAAGAAGTTACTCCTTTCACAGACATTGAGCATTGTCAGCAAGCCAAAGTTAAATTAACTGTTAAATGCTTTTTAGCTGATCCTGGTTCTAGGGATCCTAACAAAGAATATATTTGTAAGAATGTGAATGTTATTGATGTCCTTCCTCCCGGAGTTCAATATTTAGATTCAGCTACTCCTAGAGAACCAGATTCCATTGTTAACAACGGGACATCTAGTCCCACAACTCTGACTTGGAAACTAGGAGATATTAAAGAGGGAACTACTTATTTCATTACTTTCATTGTTAAATTCCCAACTGGGGATAAGGGACAAAAAGCAGATATTGATCCTGATTCTCGCGTTGAATTTGACGACCCAGACAAAACAGATAATCCCCAGAAGAGACCATTTCCTAATCCGAGCGTGGATCCGTTTCCGTGCCCAGAATGTGAATACAAAAAGAGTAAAAGAATAGCAGTAGTATTTGATTTGGCTGGTAGGCATTCAGAAATGGGGTATTCTTTTATTTCAATTGCTAATCAAGCCTTTCAGCAATATCAGTTTAAATATTTTAACTATCTCCCCAATAATTTGGATGATTATGATACTTTATTTATTAATTATTGTTTAGCTAGGTCTCATATTCCTCAAGAACAAACAATTCTTAGTTGGATTAAGAAAGGAAACAAGTATATTCGTTACACTTTTGGTTGTACTGATCTTGGAGGAGAGTATTTAGGTCTTGACGCGCAAGATTGGCCATTTAATATTCAAACCCCCATCAAGAATGCAAAATTTGATATTGTCCAAGATATGACCTTGGGAACTAAAAGCTTGGGATCATCTTATTATTTAGATTTGACGAAAATAAATGCAGACAATGCAGCTAAAAACTACGATTATTTTAAAATTACTGGCGCAGGTTGGTGCTCGCACATAACTCTGTCTGGGGAAATTAAAGATTTCCTTATGGGTCCTTATCCAGTCCAAATGTATAGAACATTTGGCAAGGGATTTGTGATTTACAATGGATTTAATTTCAGGGCTATTCCAAACCAAGATAAAAATAAAGATATTCCTCCTGGTAATAATAACGAGCAAGAAGTATTGGAAAAAATGTTTTTACAAGCTTTACAGCAAGAGTGGGACATTACCGAAAATCCTAAATGCACTCCTTGTGTTCCATTGCAAGCTAGTTCCACATCCTTTAATTCCATTTCTAATTATTTGATAAAAATAGATCAAGTGACAGAACAGAATGGGACTTTGTTGATCTCTGCCTCGACCTCTGGCCTTAGTGGAATCCATACTGGTTATTTCCAAATGTGCCCAATGAATAGTAGTAGTGCAGGTTGCATCACCTTTGGTCGGCAGTTGGTGCTAGGGAATCAATTCAGCTCAATGCTGAACAATATTTTCTTGCAAAATAACTATTGCATAACTGCAATTATTGAAGGAGAATCCCACCCGTTTTACAGCCAAACTAAGTGTGGGCCAGTCTGGTAAAGTAGGCCCATTATCAAAGGTTTTCCACAGGTGGTATTCCCTAAAAGTCCAAAATTTGGTATAATAAACTATAGCCTAGAAAGGTCGTTTTTAAACCAAAAAAGGCTATTAAGTGGTCAATAACCAATAAAATAATTAACTGCCTTGCTCCCTAAGGGAATAGGGCGGGAAATAGGTTTTTAACCGTAGAATTAAACAATATATGGCAAACACACAAGAAATCGTTGATTTGTGGATGAATTTGCAGAATGGAGTTTTAACAGCCCTTAATGATTTAGTTTCAGGATTCATCGTATTCTTGCCCAAATTGCTGTTAGCAATTATCGTCTTCGTTATCGGAGCCTGGATTGCTGCCTTAGTAGAGTTAGTAGTTATCAAGATTCTTGAAATGATTAAGTTCGACAAAATCTTCGACAAGAAGGGTTGGACAGAAGCTTTCAAGAAAGCAGACATTGATTTGGACGCCTCAAAGTTTGTTGGAGCAATCGTTAAATGGGTCTTCTTGATCACATTTATCGTTATTATTACCAATGCTTTGGGATGGACAGGAGTCAACGAAGTTTTAACAAAGTTTGTTACATATCTTCCAAACATTTTGGTTGCTGTGTTAATCTTTGTTGTTACAGTTGTTGTGAGCGACATTGTTGAGAAAATTGTCATTGCCAGCGTTTCAAAGATGAACATTGGCTATGCAAAAACAGTAGGAGCAATTACAGCCGGAGCTATTTGGCTTTTTGCTATTGCTGCCATTTTGACCCAGCTTAGCATTGCAGCTGAATTGGTTCAGATTTTCTTCTCTAAATTCTTAGAAGCATTAGTTTACTTCTTTGCCATTGCTGGAGGCATCGCCTTTGGTTGGGGAGGAAAGGATATTGCCGGGGATTTCTTAAAAGATATCCGCGACAAGATGAAGAGATAATAAACAGAAATTACATGGCCGCCACCCTTTGGGGTGGCGGTTTTGGTTATTTGACAATAATTAGTTTTAGTGATATACAATAAATGGTTCTGGCTTGAACCAATAGGAAGAGAGAAATCTCTTTCCCAAAAAACCACTGTTCCTTTATATCCTAATTTAAAAGTATTTGATTGATGCAGATCTCTGCGCCCAAGCCAAGTCGTCCCGTGGCAACAAGGTGCTCTTTACTCAGAGAGACGGGCAGTCTCTCTGTGAAAAACTTCCAGATTATTTCCCGACAAATTTTCCCCCTCCTTTCTTAACTGTGGGGAGGTAAAATCTCCCCACAGAAAAACTAGAGTGCACTTCTGATTGGCCTATTGGGTTGATGGCGACACCCCCAGGATTCCAAAACGATTGAAACAAAATAAGAACAGTTCAAAGCCCAATCAGATGCATTAATAGCGCGCCAAAGACGTCTCCAGTCCGGCGCGCTTTTTATTTGACAAAAGTGTGTTTTTGAGGTATAAGATAAACAGCCGTCAAAAATAATTTGACTACAATTTATCTTGAAAGGAGATAATCCATGTGGATTGTTTACGCAATACTTGCTGCTTTGTGCTGGGGCTCATATGCTACAGTTTCTAGAGTAACAATGACGCCGGAAAGAGTTGGCATGACAGTCACTGTTGGTCCAGCCACTATGATGATGCTGGGAGGAATTGTTATTCCTTTCATCATCTTCTTCTTGGTCAGACAGCCTGAGCTTTCCCTGAAGTGGAAGCTAGTCTGGATTGGTTTAGGTATTGTTATTTCTCTGGTAGTTTTTCTTTGTATGAAGGAAACCTACCAAGCCACCAATCAAGCTTTGGCTTTTGGATTTCTACAGGGTATCCTCTGGGCTGGCGGACAGATTTTTTCTTTCTTGGCTTTGAGTATAAATGCGCCCATTGCTGCCCTGACTCCAATCTACAACATGAACACATTGGTAGCTATTGGTTGGGGACTCTTTTTCTTGAAAGAATTCCCAAGCCCTGACACCAGAATCATTGTTGTCATTGGAGGAATCTTGGTAGTACTAGGAGGAATCATGGCTGGAATGCCAGGAACCATTAAATCATGGTTTAGTCCTCAGAAAGGAGCTTGATGATAAAAGCGATTGCTTTTGATCTAGAAGGAACAATCGTGAATAATGACCTTGCTCATCACAGAGCAATTGCCATGGCCACAGCCGAATTCACTGGAGTTCGTCTCTTCAAAAAAGGGACACAAGACTACGAGCCAGACTACAAGAAATTCTTTGCAGTTATTCCTGGCTTTATTGGTCTATCCAATCTTCAAGTGGCTCAGCAATTCTTGAGACTACGCGAACACGCAGATGGATCAATATATCTTTCCAACGAAGAACCATATTCAGGAAGGATCCAAGAATTCATCCACAACAAAGACCATAATTATGGAAAGTATATCCAGGAACATGGTTTTGATGTTAGGACAGGATTTTTCATGATCTATGTGGCCCTTCAATCTCATTTGCAAATTAGGTTTGGACCAAATTTTGCTAAGAATCTTTGCATTGGAACAGCCTTGCCTTGGAAAAAGGCTGAGCAAATTGTAAACAGATTTGTTAAACCAACATTTGCTCAAAAAAAGATCGAGGAAATATTTGTTCCATTCAGACTTATGCCAGATTGGTTTTCTCGTGATCAGATTGTCACTGAAAGTGATTACATTGGAAGACCAAAGCCTTCTCCAGATATCTGGTTTGCAACTGCCAAGAAAAGCAAAGTTCAACCCTATGAACAACTCATCTTTGAAGATAGCGTTCGAGGAGTAACATCAGCTGTGTCTTCAGGAGCAACTGTGATTGCTGTGGCCTCCATTGACGAGCCAGGACATCTCAAGAAACTCCAAGAGGCTGGCGCATACTATGTTTGCGCGAGCTGGCTGGATCAGAGATTGAAAACTGAAATCTTGCCCAAGATTCTGGCAAGAACATAGCTCTTTGTAAAAACAAAAACGTCTAGGACATAATGTCTTAGACGTTTTTTTTGTTTGTTCTCACATTGGAAAGTTTTGGGCAGCCCACTTGAAAGCCTGAGAAAAGATTTCATTGATAGCAGGATCTTCCAAAAGATTAGCAATTGCTTTTTGCTTTTTAGGATCTTGAGGCTTTTGAGCAAAGTCAGCCAAAGTTGACGAAAGAATTTCCTCTAAGCTTTCGCACTCATCTGGGCACTGATAGATTCTTTTTCCAAGACTAGCGCCTGATCTCAAGTTGGACCTAAGAGTAATTTCAAACTCGTGAACAACAGATCGTTTTTCTTTCTTGCGATATTCAACAAGAAGAGAAAGAGCTTGGGGCAATAATTTCTTGCTGGGGTCATTGATGATAAAACCCGCTCGTTTGACTTCTACAGCATTCATTATTGATGCCACAGCAGAAGGAACTTCGTTGTGAACAACGCGCACAGTTGCTCCATAGGGGAGTGCAAAAAAGTTTGTCATATGGTCCTTTCCAAATAAAATTTAAATGAGCAAATCTGGTTTTGTAATGCCTCCAGGGTTGGCAGATTGGGTACTTAGAATATGTTTATATTATATAACAAAAGGGGGCAAAGTCAAGCCTTTTTAGGGCTTCTGGCTAGAGGGAGTTTTCCACAGGTTCTAGGGCCTTGTTAAGGTATTGACATGGTTTTAATTTTGGGCTAATATGTCACTACGACCAAGAAAGGAATGATAGCAACTAATACATATTCAAAAAAACTTCGAAGCGAATAGCTTTAGGCATTTATTTTTGCCCAATGAGCCAATCGCTTCAAAAGCGATTTTTTGTTTTTATTAGGGGTTAGTCAACTTTTTTGCAAGATCATTTATAAATGAATACGAATGCAATAAGGAAGAATTTAGATAACAAAATATTTGTTATCCCAAATAGTAAAAGTAAGTAAGTACAATTGTAAATAAATATTTTTATTTATTTACGGTCTTTAATTGCTAGCGAAGGAATTATAGGCAAATGGAGGATGCCTTGGAATATTAGAGCGAAGAAGGACGTAGCGTAACTGCGATATGCTTCGGTGAGCCGTGTAGCAGGCTTTGACCCGGAGATTTCCGAATGGGGAAACCCACCTTCGATAACTGGAACTTCGAGGCCGGAAGGCCTTGGGGCTTCTGCACCGGTTTTCCGGCTTCGGATTTCCGGTTATCATTATGAAGGTATCTAACCCTGAATACATAGGGGTTTAG
>JAKLGF010000016.1 GCA_022710815.1 Patescibacteria group bacterium | reverse complement strand
AAAAAACAACCCCAAAAAAAAAAAACAAGTTGAAGTCAAGAAAAACATATCCATCATAGACAATGGATTGATCAAAATGAAGAAAGGATGGGATATTACTGAAATCAATCCGACTATACCAGCCAATACATATAAAGGATAGTATTCAAGTGCCCAAGCCATAACCAAGCATCCAATCATCCATAAAATAAAACCGTCTGGCCAAAGTAATCTAACATTATAAATTTGAGCAACTAAAAATATTGATCCTCCATAAACCATTGAGCCAAGCAAGAATAATGCCTGACCACTTTTAATATACCCCCATTTTTCTTTAAGCAACCAACCGAGGACATAAAAGATGATCATTAAACCAACAAGCATGACCACTTTTCCAAACTTATCAATTTGTTGCCAATTAGAAGCAATAAAAAGTAAAACTCCAAGACCAACTACTATTGCTCCAATAACAGAAAGAACTCCCACGGCGTTTTTTTGAGCAGAGTCCAAATCTTCTTTGGGCTCAATTGCCAAAGGAGCTTCTTTGCCCTCTATTTCATTGAAGGCCTGATTAATATCATTAACTGAGTGATGATTATCCAAAAGATCTCGATAAATCTGATCTTTGGTCCTGCCCACGGCCAAGCAAGATTTAATATAATCAATAAGTGCTTGATTAGACATATTATTTATTTTCTTATTATACCACAATAAGAATCTAGAAAGTGTGAATAACCTTAAAACCGCCCTAAGGCGGTTTTAATTTTATTCCTTCTTTTTATCCAATTTATCCAACCCGATTGCTTTGACTCCGTAATAAACAACTAAGGCTATTACTAAGAAATTAATACAGGTTCCAATAAAGCTTCCCCACATGATTTTGGCTGACCCAACCATAGCATATGAATTTTGCAAATCCCCAGCTGCTCCTAAAATAATTCCCAGTAGTGGATTAATAATATTGTCGACTAAAGAAGCTACAACTCCTGAGACTGCACCACCTAAAATGAAACCAACAGCTAGTCCCACTACTCCCTGTTCCCTAATGAAATCAATGAATCCTTTCATATTTTTGTTTTTTGTTTAATTTGTAAAAAGTGATTAATAACAAACATTATTCCAACAACAAAAACTGGGGCTAGTAGTATTGCTACAACAGGAAAACTTCTAGGAGCAAAACCAAAGAATTTGTAGGCCATATATATTCCTAAACCTAAAAATAATATACCTCCCAACAATTCTCTTTTCCAAGCCACAATTAAAGCAATTATCAGTCCAATAGAAGGCAATAAATGCATAAACAAGGCAATGAATAATTCCCAACCCGAATAGCCCATATCAAAAACATCTAAAGCAAACAAGCTAAGGAAAATGATGAAGACTATGGCTAAAACCCTGGGAGCCCAGAGAAGTATTTTGTAAAAAATGTTCTGATCCATATCATCTCTATTATACCACAAAATTATCAAGTCAAACTTGATTTATTCACTTTTTTCAGGAATAATAAGGAACAATGGAGAGGTGGCTGAGTGGTCGAAAGCGGCACACTGCTAATGTGTCAACTGCGAAAGTGGTTCCAGGGTTCAAATCCCTGCCTCTCCGCACATGAAATGCCCAATCGGGCATTTTTTAATTTCTGCTTGTATTGTATAATACAAACAATAAGCTCTCAAAAACATGAAGAAAAAAAGCATCCTTGAAAAATACCCTATTATCTCCATAATTGTCCCCATCCTTATCTTTGCCTTCTTCTTTGCTGTCAGACCTCCTTTTACTCAAGATGATTTAAAGTCTGTTTTTCAAGAAGAGTGGCAGGCCTACAAAAAAGATAAACCTAATTTTACTGGCGGACTAGCCATGCAAATTCTTTCTCCTAGAGGTAACTATTTTCTCACCTCTGACATGGAAAGCAATGTTACCAACAATTCCCGTTTTCGCATTGCTAGTATTTCTAAAATCTTTACTGCTTCTGGAATAATGCTTTTGCAAGAAAGAGGATTATTAAATATTGATGATAAAATAACTGACAATATCCCAGGTACTAATATTACTTACCTTCCAGACGAACCCAATTACAATCTCCCTTACAAAAAAGATATTACTATCAGAATGCTCTTAATGCACAGAGCTGGAATCTTTGATATGGCTAATGATGCCATTCCTAATAATCAATACACAGCCAATAAACCCTATCTCAATGATAGCTATATCCAATACATTCAGAGGTCAGATCCCAAGCATACCTTCACTTTTGAGGAATTAATTGGAGTTAATTCAAATAATCAACTATCCTACTGGGCTCCAGGAACAAATTATCATTATTCCAATACTGGCTATGTCATATTAGGAAAAATAATTGAAAGAGTCTCTGGTCAATCATATTCCGACTTCATTACTAAAGAATTTCTTGTCCCTGGAAAAATGGTTGACTCAAAAGTAGTCTTTGATGGTTCTGATCAATCATTACCAGAACCTTTTACAAAAGGATATGTCTGGGCTAATGGCCAAACAGAAGAAGTAACAATTTCTAATTTATCAGCCAATGTAGCAGAAGGAAGTATTTATTCTACTCCAATAGAATTAGCTAATTGGAGCAAGAAGTTTTTTTCTGGCCAAGCAGGATTAAGCAAAGAAACAGTTAAACAAATGATGGATGGAGCTGCTCGTAATGATGATTTGAATTCAACCTATGGTTTGGGAATAGTATATATCCCAGGCTGGGGCTATGGTCATAGTGGTGCTCATGAGGGATATTTAAGTAACATGATTTACAATCCCGACAATCAAACCACCTATGTCATCTATACTAATATGTGGAACCTTTCTAAGGGAGTTGATTCAATCAAAGCAGAACTTCTAACAATGACTGATATTGCTGCCAAGGTTCTCCAGAAAATGGGCTATTAATTCCCAAGCGCCCCCAGGGGCGCTTTTTTCTTGTAAAATGTCTCTGTTTAGAATATAATCTGGTCATTGTCCCCATAGCTCAACGGATAGAGTGTAGGCTTGCGGAGCCTAAGATGAAGGTTCAATTCCTTCTGGGGACACTAATTTTACTTCATGCTTACCTTGGACACACCGCTTGAAAACCTGACTTTTATTTCAAAGCCATACCTAGGCAAGCTCAAAAAGCTGGGCATTAAGACAATCAATGATATTCTCTTTTACTTTCCCCTGCGTTATCAGGATTTTTCTAATGTGGTTGCTATTGCTAAAGTCCAAGCTAATACCAATGTTTCCATCCAGGGAAAAATTCTCCAAATCAAAGCCAATTATTTAGGAAAATTCAAAATGGCTGAAGCAGTAGTGGAAGATGAAACTGGAAGTATCAGAGTCACCTGGTTTGGCCAAACATATATTACTAATATCTTGAAAGCCGGAGATTTTGTTTCTTTGGCTGGAAAAGTTGTCTATGGTAAAAAGGGATACTATTTAAGCAACCCTATTTTCGAGAAAATAGAGAGCCAGGACTTTGATCAAGCTGAATTAGTCCATACTGGAAGAATTGTCCCCATGTATCCTCAGAATCAAAAAGTATCTTCTAAATGGATTCGCAAGGCAGTTAAAATTCTTTTAACTCAAGTTAAGGTTTCAATACCAGAACCTTTGCCTGAACACATTCTCAAAGAAAATGGATTACTGGAAATCAATAAGGCTATTTGGCAAATGCACTTCCCTTCTTCAATGCAAGAAGCCATTAGTGCCCAAACCAGATTTGCCTTTGAACAATTATTCCTTTTAGAAATCTCTGTCTTGAAAGAAAAATTAAGACTGGCTCAACACCAAGCTCCTGCCATGCCTATTAAATTAGAAGTCATGCAGGCTTTTGTTAATTCTCTGCCTTTCAAATTGACTGATGACCAGAAAAAAGCTGTTTGGAGAATTCTCAAAGATCTAGAAAAAGATAGACCCATGTCTAGACTTCTCGAAGGAGATGTGGGATCCGGAAAAACAGCAGTAGCAGCAGTAGCAGCTTTGAATGTAATTAAGAATGGATGCCAAGTAGCCTTTATGGCTCCCACTGAAATATTGGCTAAGCAACATTTCAAAACCATTGCCACAATCTACAAAGATTTCAATGTGAATATTGGATTCTTAACAGGCAAAGAAGACAAGTTCATGTCTAAGAAATTAAAAGGACAGCCAATTGAGATTTCTAAAAAAAGACTCCTAGAGCAAACTGCTAAGGGAGAAATCAATATCTTAGTTGGAACTCATGCCCTAATCCAAGGCAAAGTAGTTTTTGATAAATTAGGACTAGTAGTAATTGATGAGCAACATCGCTTTGGAGTTGAACAAAGAGCTAATTTGGTCAAACAAGCTAAAGGCAAAGCTATCCCCCACTTGCTCTCTATGACCGCCACTCCAATTCCCAGAAGTCTAGCTTTAACAATTTATGGAGACTTAGATTTGACCATTATTAAACAAATGCCTTCGGGAAGAAAAAAGATAATAACTCAGATTGTTAAAGAAAATCAAAGGAAAGAGACTTATCAATTTGTCAGAGAACAAATCAAAGAAGGAAGACAAGCTTTTGTTATCTGTCCACGCATAGAAGAAAAGGAAGTTGACCCAGCAGAACAAGATCAGGATATGAGGAAATCTACTTGGTCTGATGTTAAAACAGTAACTAAAGAATTTGAATTCCTCCAAAAAGAAATCTTCCCTGATCTCAAAGTTACAATGCTTCATGGAAAAATGCTGCCCAAAGAAAAAGAAAAAGTAATGAAGGATTTTAAAAACCAAAAGGCAGATATCTTGGTTTCTACTTCTGTAGTAGAAGTAGGAATCGATGTTCCCAATGCTACAGTCATGATGATTGAAGGAGCAGAAAGATTTGGTTTAGCTCAATTACATCAATTCCGAGGAAGAGTTGGAAGAAGCCAATATCAATCATATTGTTTCCTTTTATCCAGTCCAGGAAGCGAAGGCAATCTAGCTAGATCAAAAGCTTTAGTTGAAGCTGATGATGGTTTTGCTGTAGCTAAAAAAGATTTAGAAATTCGCGGTCCAGGAGAGCTGACTGGTAGCAAACAATCAGGCTTGCCAGATATCATTATGTCTTCTTTGCAGAATTTGGAACTGGTAGAAAAAACCAGACAATCAGCTTTGGATATTCTAGAACAAGATCCAGGATTAAAAAAGCAGCCACTGCTGGCTGCTGGATTAAAAAGATTCAAAGATTCTATCCACTTAGAATAATTTACTCTTTGCGTGATTTGGGAGTAAACCAAAATCCCATATATTTCCCCAACATCAATCTAGTTTGGGCATCTACTGATGGTAAAGCTGAGAAAAAGATCATAACAATGGGCACAACTAACCATTGAACAAAGAATAGTCCTTTTTGGAATAATTGATTCTTGGTTCCAGTCTGAGGAGGAGTTAACATTAAGCTGTAATAGGCAGAAGCCATTAAACCCACCATTGAAAAGGTTAAAATCTGACTGGTAATCAAAGGCAGATTGTAGGCCAATAATTTGTTAGTGAATTCTGGTCCGCCTAACAAAATGGGCATCCAACCTAAAACGAAAATCAAAAATGATGCACTGGCCCAAGACCAGTGTCCTTCCATAACTTCCCAAATCAATTCATTCTTCCTTCTAGAAGGAAGTTTTTTGTTTTTAAGACAACCGAAAAGAAAGTAAGGGATATCTGTTACTCCATAGGCCCAACGTCTCTGCTGTTTGTAAATATTCTGCAATGATTCCCAAAGATTCTTTCCAACATTAGAGTCCATGGAAATAGGATAATAAATTGGTTGAACTCTGTAGTCTCCATCATATCTCAAAAAGCATTGCCAAAAAATTCTGGAATCATCTGAAATTACATTAACCTGTTTGTAACCTACATCAACCAAAGCTTTAAAGCTCATGGAATGGGAAGAGAAAGTGATAAGCTTACCTGGTCTTTCCTGGCTCATCATTTGCCAGAAAGTTGTTAAAAAAGCAAAGACACGTGAAATGGGAGAAGCTTCCCAGATATTATTGATAAACAAAGGAATAGGTTGATAACTGCATCTAGTCGGACTAGGACTGGAAAGATAATAATGAGTTAAACAAGAAAAATATCCAGGATAAACAACTGTATCAGCATCAAAACTAGAAAAGATAATGTTTTCAATAGGAATATCTAAATTATCAATTATTTCCTCCTTGGCTTTCTTAGTGCCCCAAGTTTCATTAGAAGCTTTTCCAGCTAATTCCCCTGCTATTCCTCTGGGGTGCATGGTAATCATGAATTTGAAAAACTTATCCTTGTATTCTTTTTCAATCCTTTCTGCTACTTCCTCTGCTTCTTTGCCTCCTCCTTCTTCATAGGGAATAACAACAATGAATTTATCTTTAGGATAATTAATCTTTAAAATTGCCTCCATACTATCGCGCACAACTTCATAGGGCTCTTTGAACATGGGCATTACTAATAGATGATAAATCTTCTCCCATCTATCTGGGAATTCCTTTTTTAATCTAGCAGTCCAATCAGTCTGCTGATGCTTTTTCATGTTATTAAACCCTCCTTTTAAATAGGTGGAGAAATAGACACTGCGAAAAAGCCAGTAAGCATCAAAAGTAATAATGGCAATAGCAATTCCTCTAGGAAAGAATTTAGAAAAAACTATACAGCCAATAAAGGTGGCCCAAACCAGCATACCTGGGAGCATTTCAAAAAAACGATAGATAAATCTATCGAACGGTTTTTTGAGATCTGAGGCTTTGCCAATATGAAGATAATAGAGATTCTCCATAATAACTTGGATAGCGGTCCTAACGGGAGTCGAACCCGTATTACCACCGTGAAAGGGTGGTGTCCTAACCATTAGACGATAGGACCAGTCAATATATACAAAAGTAACCTAAAATTTGCAAATTGGCAATATCTTCACTAAGATATATCAATATGAAGATATTGGGAATAGACACTTCCTGTGATGAAACTTCCATAGCCATTGTCAGCGCCAAGGGCGATTTTGCCAATCCCGAATTTGAAATTCTCTCCAATATTATCTCTTCTCAGATAAAAATCCATCAAGAATGGGGCGGGGTCTTCCCGGCTTTGGCCAAAAGAGAGCATCAAAAGAACTTAGCTCCTGTTTTGTTAGATGCTCTTAAAACTGCTCAAATTTTAAAAGAAGAAAAAAATATTATTTCTTCAGAACAAGAAGAAGAAATTAGAAAAATACTACAAAGAGAGCAATCTTTAGCTGATGACTTATTAGCAATCTTTGCCAATTACAGCAAGCCTGATCTTGATTTGATTGCCATTACTACTGCCCCTGGACTTGAGCCTTGCTTATGGGTAGGGATAAACTTTGCCAAGGCTTTATCATATTTTTGGGATATTAAATTAACACCAATCAACCATATTGAATCCCATTTACTAGCCAACTATTTAAACACTCAAAAGCTAGAGATAAAATATCCAGCAATTTCTTTGATTGTCAGTGGTGGACATACTCAGATTGTTTTAATCAACAATGTGAAAGACTACAAAATAATTGGAAGAACCTTAGATGATGCAGCTGGAGAATGTTTTGACAAAGTAGCTAGAATTTTGGATTTAGGATATCCAGGTGGACCAATTATTGAAAAAATTTCTCAGGAATACAATCAGAATAAATATCATATTTCTCTTCCCCGCCCAATGCTTAAGAACAAAAATTATGACTTTAGTTTTTCTGGATTAAAAACTGCTGTCCTTTATGAATTCAAAAAACAAAGTCAAGAATTACAGCAAGATTTGGATTACAAAAAAGAATTAGCCATAGAAGCTCAGAATGCTATTATCGATGTTTTAATCAAAAAAACTATTTGGGCTGCTCAAGAATATCAGGCTAAAACAATAATCTTGGGAGGGGGCGTAACAGCTAGCAATATCTTAAAACAAAGAATGCTTGATGCAATTAACCAACAAATTCCTGGAGTAATCATGATTGCTCCCGATCTTATTCTATCTACTGACAATGCTGCCATGGTGGCAGCCACTGGGTTTTTCCACAAGTCAGAAGTTTTTCCCTATTGGGGAAATGACAAATTTGTGGCAAAATCAAGAGTAGATATATGAACTCTCTAGTTTTAGTTCTTTTTGCAATTTTAGGATTAGTACCCAGCCTCATCTGGTTGATTTACTATCTTAAAAAAGATCCCCATCCTGAACCCAGGCATTTGCTTTTGGAAGTCTTTTTTGCTGGAGCTTTTTCTGCTATTCCAGCTGCCCTTTGCGAAACAGGATTGCAAGAATATTATCTCCCCCATTTTGGAATTCCTGTGGGAACTCTTTGGGGAACAATAA
>JAKLGF010000015.1 GCA_022710815.1 Patescibacteria group bacterium | reverse complement strand
TAAATACAATATTGGGCAATTGCTTTACGAAAAGCAAATCATTTTAGAGAGAAAAGAAAAGAACGAAGCATTAGCTGCCGATCCAGCCAGATTAACTCAGATCAATGGAATCCTTGATGGCTTTACCAAACAATATTGCCAAGGAATTACTTGCGGAACTGATGTCTATTTCAATGTTTATCCTGAGAACATTAGCGCTGGATCTTGGCAAAAAGACTTGGAAAAATTAGCTCAGGAGAAGCAGCGATTGTCTCAATTTGGCACAGAGACAGTTGTTCATAATAATCTAGAATACTTTAGCTATCAGGTGGCTAATGGAACTTTCAAGAGCATGTTAGCCCCAGCTAATATTGTTAGATGTGTCCGTTATGAATGTGGATTTAAAAATTCTTGTCAAAAAGTCATATATGCTGGAGCTGATTGCGTTCGTTTAGGAAGAACTAGTTGTAGATGGGAGGGCCAATATTGCCAAGCCAACAGAACTACAGATGGAGTTTATTGTGAATGGACAGCATATAATCCAGATAAGGAAAAATGCGATCTTCATCAGATTACTTTTCCCAAAGGCTCAACTTGTCCTACAAGTGAAGATAGATGCTTGGGGATAAGCTACTCTTACAAAGCCAGAGCTAAAAATGTAGCTTGGTACGATAGTACTAGCAATGCTAAGAAATTCTTGATTGCTACCGAGCCTATTCCTTATGGCCAGAGCATTGCTTTCTGGGATCAATGCCAGCGTTCTACTGCTGGTTTGAAAACAATGAGAAGATCAGGATGTGCAGATACTTCTATGACAATGGCTATTGCTTATTGGTACAAGAATGACTCTTCGGTTAAAGCAGGTTGGAATAGGATAATTAATAAATATTATTCTCAAATTAGAGAATGGGAAGATAGTCAAGGAGCAGGATGCAAGAACCCAGGATTGGATTACAATACTCCTAATCCATTTACCTTCTTGTATATTGCTCGCAATGCTCATGACACAGAGGGAACTTATGCCTATGGCGCTATTGCCCAGGGAGGACAATGGATTGCAGAAGGAATGACTAAGTTGCTAAGAGATATTAACATTGTTCCAGAATATTTGACTGGAAGTAATCAGAGTGTGGATAGAGGATATTTATCTTTCCAAAGAGCAGTTGACAATCTTTCTAAAGGAAAAGTTATTGTTATTCGCAGACCAACAGCTACTGTTGGCGGAACAGGTCATTGGCTGTATTTCAATATGTATGATCCTAATACTAAGACTATTAATGGAATTGATTCTTGGGATGGATCATATGTTTCATATACCAAAGAGAAATATGAAAGTATTGGTTTTGGATATGAATTTTCTTCCTCTCAAAATGACAATGAAGTAGATAACTGGGCACTAGAGCCTGACCATTATCCTGTTTTAGAAGCTGTTAATCAAGTTACATTAGTATCTTATGATTCTGAACAGAATTTAGCTAATTTGAAGTTTTTAACAACAGTTAAAAAGACAGGAGCAAATAACGAGGAAATAGAGATAAAGTTCTATTGGCAGCCAGTTTCTATTAATACTGGATTACCAGTTCTTAGTTTAGATGATCTGGTTTATCCCAAAGATACTCCTTGGCAAAAATATACTGTTAAATCAGAAGTTGGAATTATACAGAATGTAAACAATGTGAAGATTAATCCTAAATATGCTTATTGCTATTGGGCAGTAGGGAGGAACAATTTGGATTATATGTCTGAGAATACTCAACAAACTTGCTTTACTATTAAGGATGGGAAAATAGAGACAGTTGTTTTCCCAGGCTCAGGAATCAATTAATATATGGCTTTCAGGCCATATTGACAAGACACACCTTTTGTGCTATAATTATCTTGTACCAAGATAAAGATTTTTGAGGTATAAAAGTAGATTTACATCCTAAAAGGACAAGAGGCAAAGGAGGCCTAGAATGAATAAGAACAGACTTTATGCAATTGCAACTGCAATTTGCTTGATGGCAACAATTTGTTTTGCTGTAGGGTGCTTTAACAAGAAGCAGACAGTAAAACAACCAACAGAAACAACAAACTACGAGTTTGTTGTCAAAGCCATTGACCCAGGGTTTGAACACCAAGGCAGATCAGCATTTGATGCTGTAGTCACACTCAAGAATCCTGAACAGAAGTTTTCGGGAACAGTATATTTCTTCTACGAGCACAAGACCAAGGATGGAGAAATAAAGCCAACAATGAGTGTTCCTCTGTCACAGCTTGGTGTTGTGTCATCAATCACTCAGAATCATTTCGGCAATAGAATTCCTCTTCCTCCAGAAGACATCTGGTTCAGAGGAGTTGTAAAGACTCTTGATGGAAAGCCGTATTACAGCGACTTCGTCAAGATTCCAGTCAATCCAGACTGGGCCAAGGCACAGAAGTGAGGATTGCATGGGACCAGTAGACTTTGATCCGAAATTGCTCTGGCTTCTAGCTCCGTTCTTTCTCGTCCTTGTCCTTCCATTCTTTTTCTAAAAAGGAGAAGAAAAATAGGGGATTAATCTAACGATTAGTCCCCTTTTAATTTGTAAAAATTTTGAGTATAATTTCCTTATTAAACCTATGAACAAGAGTTTTACTATAACCATGGTTATTGCCTTATTGGCAATTGGATCAATGTGGTATGCTTTTACAAAGCCCAGAAATATCCAAAACCAAGAAGAAACACAAAATAATATGCAAACACAAACAAAGAATCCTGAAGTTACTTTGAGTACTACTGAAGGAGATATTGTAATAGAAGTTTTTAAAGACAAAGTCCCTAAGACAGCTCAGAATTTTGTTGATTTAGCCAACAAAGGATTTTACAATGAAGTAATTTTCCACAGAGTCATTCCTGGATTCATGATCCAAGGAGGCGACCCAACTGGAACCGGAGCTGGCGGACCAGGCTACAAGTTTGATGATGAGCCTTTTGATGGAGAATATACTAGAGGAACAGTAGCCATGGCTAATGCTGGACCAAATACTAATGGCAGTCAATTCTTCATTATGCATGCAGACTATCCTTTGCCTAAAAATTATGTGATCTTTGGGAAAGTTATTAGCGGAATGGATGCAGTAGACAAGATTGCTAATACTCCAACTAAGAAAACTGGAGAAGGATCAACACCAGTTAATCCACCAAGAATATTAATCGCAACAGTTAAATAATTAAAAGGGGCTATCAAGCCCCTTTTAATTTATTCAATTCTTCTTTAGTTAATGGTTTAAATTGTCCTAGTTTTAATACTCCTAGCATTAATGGTCCGATCTTAACTCTTTCTAATTTCACAACATCAATGCCAAAATGTTCAAACATTCTTCTGATTTGGCGTTTTTTTCCTTCAGCCATTTCAATCTGATATTGGTTTTTGTTGATATGTTTAATGTCCTTTATTCTGGCTATTTCATTTTCTCCAATATCTATTCCTTTCAGGAATTCTCTCATTATTTCCTGGGCTGAAACGAATTTCTTGGGTTCTTGAATATCTACAATATATACCTTTTTGTGTTCGTATTTAGGATGAGTTAGTTTTTGGCATAAAGGGCCGTCATTGGTTAAAAGAACCAAACCTTGGCTGTCTTTATCTAATCTGCCTACAACAAAGAGTCTTTGATTGGTTTTAACTAGATCAAAGACATTCTTTTCATGTTCAAATTCAGCATTAGTGCAAGTATAGCCAGTGGGCTTGTTGAGCTTAATATATATTTTATCCTGGGCTTTTTCTAGTAATTTTCCATTAACAAAAATAGTATCAGTTTCAGATACTTTTTGGCCGATAATGGCTTTTTTGCCATTAACCTTAACTTTGCCTTCTAAGATAAGCTCTTCAGCCTGGCGGCGAGAGCAGAGGCCTGATTGGGCTATTGTTTTTTGCAGTCTTTCTTCCATAGTTGACAAACAGTCTAATTTATTTTATTATATTACCACACAATAGTATTATTTACAAGAGGAGGTGTTTGATGGCAAAAGCCATATTGCCTAATCCAATGATCATTCTGGCAGCAGGCGCGCCAGGAGTTGGGAAAACAAAAGTCTTGAATTCAATCATTCCCAAGATGGAAAATGTTTCTCTTTTGGGAAAAGATGATCTGACTGAAGATTTCTTGCACAGCAATCCTTTCAATGATCCCATGTCAGAAGATGTCAGGCTTTCCTTTCATGATCCGATTTACAAAAGTATGATCAGGAACCAGACTTACGCATCAATGTTTCGCATTGCCATGGCTAATGCTAAGCTTGGCAAAAGCACAATTCTTGATGCTTGTTGGATCGGATGGCTCATGGATTCTGAAGGCAAGCATTCACTTGCCCGGAGACTAGTCAATTTCTTTGACTATAGTGATCTTAGAAATGTCAGAATGCCAATTCTGTATTTCTATTGCGACGATCACAGGATTGTCAGAAAAAGACTGGAAGAAAGAGCTAAGAATGACAAGGCTGCTTATGATCGCGATTGGCCTAAGATTCAAGACAACAAGTCTTGGCAAGAGCAAATTGAGAAAGAACCGACCAAGAAGTTCCCTGATCTGAATCTCTATCGAGATATTCTTTTTATCGACAGATCAAAAGAATGGGAAGGCAATGAAATCAAAAACACGACAGAAATGATTTTCTCATTTCTTTGCCACAGCGGAGTCAAAACCCTAGGCAATTCAGGAATTTTCAGAGATGAGAATTTGTCAGACACTGTCAAAAGGCTCAAAAAGCCGTGAACCAAACCCCTGGGAAAGCAAAAGCTTTTCCCAGGGGTTTTATTTTCCTTAATCAAGTAGTAAAATCAATTAAAACAAACATATGCCTATAAACTCAAACAGTGTTTTAAAATTGGCCCTAGGATTAAGTATTGTTATTATCCTTAATCTTTTATTCAATTACGGAATAGATTTGTTCTTCAAAGAACCCAAGTTTGAAGATTTTTGTTCCAAAGTAATGAATCAACAATATTATGACAAAGCTAGTTGTGAGGCTGTAGGAGGAATGTGGCAAGATATTCCAGCTGAAAAAATGCCTAGCCAAGTAGCTCCAGCTTCGCCAGTAACTGGCTATTGTAATGCTATGTATAAATGCGATCAGGAATTAAGACAAGCTGATAATTTGTATCGCAAAAATTCCTTTTTGATAATGATAGCCCTGGGTTTTGCTTCTTGTATTTTAGGATTCTTGGTAATTAAGGAATGGCCAATTGCTTTTGGCTTTTCTTATGGAGGCCTAATTGCCTTTTTTATCGCTGCTGTTAAGTATTGGTCTAATATTGATGACAAAGTCAGATTCTTTGCTTTAGCTTTTATTTTAATTGGACTAATAGCTATAGGGTACAAGAAATCAAAAGATTGGCAGAAATAATATGTTCAAGGGATTGACTCCAAGTCAAATAACAAGCCTAAGGAAACAATATGGGCAAAATTCCCTTCCTAGCAAGGAAAAAGTTTCCTGGTGGCAAATTCTACTTGATCAATTCAAGAATCCCTTAATTTACGTTCTTCTTTTTGTTATTATCGTTTCTTTGTTTTTTGGAGAGGCAAGTGATGTTATCTTGATTTTGGCTGTTGTTTTGCTGGATGTGGCCATGGGTTTTTATCAGGAATTCAATGCTAAAAAGACTCTTCAGGCCTTGCATGGATTATTAAAACCAAAGACCATTGTTATTCGCAATGGGATTCGTCAGGAAATAGAGGCCATTGAATTAGTTCCTGGAGATATTGTTGTTTTGGGCTCAGGGGACAAAGTTCCAGCTGATGGAAGACTATTGGAGTCAATAAGCTTGTTGATTAATGAGTCTATTTTAACCGGGGAAAGCGAGGCAGTAGAAAAATGTGATTCAGATAAGGACAAATGCCAAGCTTTTATGGGGACAACTGTTTTATCTGGCCGTGGTATTTTAGAAGTTGAAAAAACAGGAATTAATACTGAAATCGGCAAAATTGGAAAGAGTTTAGCTGAGATTCAAGATCAAGAAACTCCCCTTCAAATCAAACTAGATAAGTTTGCCCATAGTTTGATGTATCTCATTTTAATAATCAGTTTGATTATCTTTACTATTGGAGTAATTTCTGGCCAGCCTATTCCAATGATGTTTCGCCTTTCTATTATCTTAGCTGTAGCAGCAATTCCTGAAGGATTGCCAGTAGCTATTACTTTGATTCTGGCTGTTGGAATGCGCAAGATTCTTAAGCGCCATGGATTGGTTAAAAAACTTCTTTCCATTGAGACCTTGGGAGTAACTTCTGTTATTTGCACTGACAAAACAGGAACTATTACTGAAGGGAATATGAAAGTAGTGCAAACAGAATTTACTGATCGCAAGAAGGCAATATTGGCCATGGTTTTGGCTAATGATCAAAAGACTAATTTAGAAACTGCCTTATGGGAATATGTAAAAAAGAATGAGTCTTTGAGCCCTCAAGAGATTAATGACTCAGCAAAAAGAATTCTAGAAGAATCTTTTGATAGCCAGAAAAAGTACATGGCTACTGTTAACATGATTAATGGCAGAGAAATGGCTTTTGTGAAAGGAGCTCCAGAAGTTGTTTTGAAAATGTGCCATTTTGATAATCCAGAAATGGTTTCTAAAGAAATGGAAAAGTTTGGAGTTTGGGCTGGTAATGGTTTGAGAGTTTTAGGTTTAGCTTTCAAGGAGACAAAAAATTTAGATTCTAAAAAAGGATACACTTGGTTGGGATTAGTTGGGATTCAAGATCCAATTAGAAAAAGTGCTCATGCTTCAATTCAAGAAGCAACCAGAATGGGGATAAAAGTTAAAATTGTTACTGGAGATTATTTACTAACAGCAATGCATATTGCTGATCAAATTGGAATAGACATTTCTAATGGAAAAGTTTTAGAGGGTCAGGAGATTGAAAAAATGAATGACACTCAATTAAGAATAAAAGCTCAAGAAGTGAATTTGTTTGCTCGCATTACTCCAATTCATAAATTAAGAATTGTGAAAGCTCTCCAAGATATGGGAGAGACAGTTGCCATGACTGGAGACGGAGTTAATGATGCGCCTGCTCTCAAACAAGCAGACATCGGAGTTGTTGTTGGAGACGGAACAGAAGTTGCTAAAGAAGCCGGAGACTTAATTTTATTGGATAATAATTTTGAAACAATTGTTGCTGCTTGCCAAGAAGGAAGATTAATTTTTTCTAATATTAAAAAAGTTGTCGGATATACTTTGTCTAATTCTTTTGCAGAAATGATTTTAATTTTAGGAGCAATATTTTTGCAATTACCAGCCCCACTAACCATTGTCCAAATTTTATGGAGTCACTTTATTTGCGATGGACCAATGGATCTCTTGTTAGGATTTGAACCAAAGACTTCTTCAGCCATAGATCGCAAACCTCAAGATATTAAGAAAGAAGAAATTCTTGATTGGTCTGTTAAAACATTAATCATTGGAATCAGTGTCACAACCGGAGGATTGGCTCTCTTCATTTTTTCTTTTTATCTGAAAAATTTTGGAATAGAATTAGCGCAAACTTTAGCTTTTGTGATTTTAGCAGCTGCAGATTTAATTTATGTTTTCTCATTCAAGGATTTAAAAAATCCATTATGGAAAACAGAAAAGTTTTGGGACAACAAAGGACTTATTGTTGGAACAATTGGAGGATTGGCTTTGATATATATTGCTCTCTATGTTCCGCAAGTTTCCAAATTGTTACATACTGTTAGATTGAATTCAGCTCAGTGGGGAATTGTCTTAGCTGTAGGACTAGCTAATATTGTTTTAGTAGAATTTGTTAAATTTATTAAATCCAGATCAGAGACAAGTTAATGAGACAAAAGAAGCAACAGGCAGGTGTGGAAAAATATTTCCCCCTGCCTGTTTTTCTTTATTTCTCAAGGGTTTTTAGGCTATGATTTTTCTCTTCTAGGGCTTTGACTAAATTCTTTAAAATGCGATAATAATATTGAGGATAGGTTTATCGATAACGATATTAGGTTTATCCAATAAGTTTTTAATCAAAAAAACACAAACCTTCAATATCTCAATCATACATTTATCCGCTCATCGCTCTTTTAATTTTTATTGCCCACCATATTCATTGGAAAATGAATGTACATTGAGATAACGGCAACTCGCTTGTTAGACTCTATACACCTTCACAGTTCATATTAGTTCTTTCGTTCTAGTAATCAGTTACCAATCAGTTCTCACAGTTTGTAAATTCGTATTTCGTTTCGTCTTTCAGTTCACAGAAGGTTTGCTCGAGAAAAGAGTTGTTGGAACATCATTGTTCTATTCACCAGTTTGTACACGTACAAACTTGTTACCATTCTAAAGCGACCCACCGTTTCACTCACCACACCATTTCTCCATTGAATTCAAAAAAGGCGACACTTCGGTGCCGCCTTAATCTTTTTTAAAGTGATCAATTAAAAAATCCGCTTGCGCGGATTTTTCTTTTAGATGATTTTTGCAAATAATGGTTCTGACTTTTTTACTTCACAAATCTCTAATGGCTGAGAAATATTTTCCCAAGAGATTTGAAAACCAAAAGTTTGAGAAATTTTTTCTGCAGTTTGAGGAATGAAAGGAGACAAAAGAATTGCAACTGTTTTGATACTATCAGCCAACTGATAAAGTTCTTTTTTGTCTTTGGTCTTCCAAACTTGGTTTTCATCAATGTGTTTATTGCACTCAGTGATGAAGGCAAAAACATTTTCCAAGATC
>JAKLGF010000014.1 GCA_022710815.1 Patescibacteria group bacterium | reverse complement strand
ACTAAAAAAGAAATGGAATATGTTGTTAATTCAATTAGGGAAATAAAGCAAAAGTTATGAATTTTCAGAAAATAATTGCTCAAGCATACGACTTAATCTATCAAGAAAAAGACTATCAACAAGAGAGTCTTTTTGTAGATAAGATTATTAAGAAATACGATAAAGGAGCTAAGAAGTTGCTTGATGCTGGATGTGGATCAGGAAATCATTCCCTTATTTTCAAGAAAATGGGCTATCAAGTTACTGGATTTGATTTATCAAGATCAATGATAGAAATCGCCCAGAGTAAAATCAAAGACATCAAATTTTTTCAAGGAGATCTTAGAGATTTCAAAGTCAAAGAAAAATTTGATGTTTGCGTAAGCATGTTTGCTGTTATAGGGTACTTGACTAAGAATTCCGATATTCTCAAGACTTTTATTAATATCAGAAAACATCTCAAACCTGGAGGATTATTTGTTTTTGATGTTTGGAATGGTTTGGGAGTTTTGACTAATCCTCCTGAAAAGAGAGAAAAGATTTTCCAAAATGATAGTCTTAAGGTTTTACGCAAAGCAGTTCCTGATTTAATTGCTCAGGACCATATTTGCCAAGTTAATTACGATTTTTTGATTACTGACAAAATAACCGGGCAAGAGCACGAGGCAAAAGAAAAGCACACAGTCAGATTTTATTTCCCTCAGGAGATAAAATTAATGCTTGAGATTTCCGGATTTGAAGTGATAAAAATCTGTAAGGCTTTTGATTTGAGCAAGCCAGCTAATCAAGAAGCTTGGCACATGTCTGTTATTGCCAAAGCCAGGTGATTTTATGAAAAAAATATTGTTTATTCCCTTAAACAGTCGAGAAATACAGCAGATAAGCTTGATTAATCCTTTTTTGAAGGACGAATTTTTGATACAAGCCATTTCTTTTAGAGATCAAGAATCACAATTTTTAAGGAATAATAATATTGCTTTTAAGAAAGCCCGCGATTACAAGACATTTAATGCCATAGAAATTCTTAAAGAAGAAAAGCCTAATATTGTTATAGCTGATTTTTGCGGGCCATTTATGAATGCTTTTATAATGGCTGCCAATCATTTGAATATTCCAATATTGCAAATTGACGATGGAATAACTGCTGATTATTCTGCTCACAACAAGAATTCTTTTTTTGCCAAGATTATTAGAATTATTAAAACAGCATTTAAATTCTTGTTTGATGCTCAGAAAAGAACCAGCTATCTATTCTTCTATAATACTTTCTTTTGTATCCACAAGGCATCATTTAAAGATTTTTTAAAAGAATTCTTCAAGCTCCTTTTGCCTTTGCCAGTTTATGCCCCAGGAGTAAATATTGCTGTTTTGGGTCCTTTTGCCAAACAAGCCTATATCAAAATGGGAGTTCCTGAAAATATGATTTTTGTTACTGGCCAGCCTAGGTTTGATAAGCTGATTCATAGACAAGCAAATATTCAGGAGATTAAAACTAAAATTGGAATTGATTCTAGCAAGAAGACAGTTTTGTTAGCTACCCAACCATTATTGGGATATTTGTGGGACAGAAAAGAGTGGGAGGATTTTAATAATGCGATTATTCAGGCAGTGACAGAAATTCCTCAGGCCCAATTGATTATTAAATTGCATCCTGAAGAGAAAAAGGAAGTTTTCCAAGAATTCTTGAATCAAAGGAATTACAATATTAAATTATTCCAGCACGAGGCTGACCTATACGATTTATTAGCTTGTTGCGATTCTTTGGTCACCTTCAACTCAACAGTTGCCATTGAGGCAATGATTTTGAAGAAATCAGTAGTGGCAGTCAATCTAACCGGAAAAAAAGACTTGTTTCCTTATTATTCCCAAAGCGGATCCGCTCTTTTAGCAGAAACCAAAGAGCAAGTTAAGGAAAAGATAGAAAAATCTCTTTTTGACTCTCAGGCAATAGAAGAAATGCAAGCTAATCAAAAAACATTTTTGTATGATCAGGTTTATCTTTTGGATGGATTGGCTAGCCAGAGAGTAGGGGAGGTGATTA
Source organism: Patescibacteria group bacterium (assembly GCA_022710815.1). Classification (GTDB taxonomy): domain Bacteria; phylum Patescibacteriota; class Minisyncoccia; order Minisyncoccales; family JAGOPM01; genus JAKLGF01. Next base: position 7,374 of record JAKLGF010000014.1, on the reverse strand, counting down.
AAAAATTAGCGAAATAAGATGGAAAATTTTTGGCAAAATAATCAAACTAAGATATTTTGGATTTTGTTGACCATATATTTCTTGATTGGATTGTTCCATGTTTTTTGGGGAAATTTTTGGATAGATGAAGGATGGTATTTTGGATCCAGCTCTATGATTTCTCAGGGCCAGATTCCTTATGTTGATTTTTTTGCTCATCATTCTCCTTTTGTTTATTATTTCTACGCTTTGCCTCAGTTAATATTTGGGACTGGTCTGATTGTTGGCAGGCTGACATCGCTCTTATTGATGTTGGGAATATTCGTTTTAATTTGGCAGATTGTCAAAAAGATCTGCTCTGGTTGGTGGCCAACAGTCTCAGCTTTAATATTGATAGCTAATTTTTATAATATTTATTATTTCACAACTTTTTCTTATAGAGTTCTAGAAGCATTTTTAATGACTGGATTTTTCTGGTCATTAATAATGATTGCAGAGAATAAGAAGAAATATGCTCTTTCTGCTTTGTTCTTAATACTGGCCATAGGAACTAGGTATCCTATAGACTTCCTTTCTATTTTGGCAGCCATATATATACTTTTAGTTTCTTTTGAATTCAAATCTAATAGAGAAGTATTAATTCCATTTTGGTCTACTATAGTAATTACTTTGGGAGTAATCTTTGGTCCATTCTTGATTCTTAATTACAAAAATTTTATTTTTGGAACAGTAGAGTTTCCCTTTAAAGACGTCTCCTGGCTCATATCCTTTGGCATTATGAAAGAACAGGATTTATTGCATAAGATATTTAGAATATTTGCTAATTTAGCAGGGGCAATAAAGAACTTCTTGGTTGTTATTGTTCTAATGACAGTAGGGCTTGTGGCTTGGTTTAAGAAAGATTCATGGAAGAGATTAAAAGGAAATCTTTTGAATCCTTTGTATTTGATGTCATTTTTTGTTATTGCCAATGCTGGATTTCTAGCTATTAGCTCTAATACTGATGCTCTTTATAGCTTTTGGAACTTTGTGTTCCCAATAGGAGCAATATTAGCAACTTATTTCTTAAGGAATATTTCTGAGCAATTTAAGATTCCATCCTGGTCTGTTATTTCTTTTATGGCAATATTTTGTATTGCCGGATTAGTTATTGCTGATAATGGAGTAGGCTCTATTCTGAAATTAAAGCCAGATCTTGATTATTATTCTCAAGGAGCAACAGCTATTCAAAAACACAGCCAGGCCAATGATAGGATACTAACTTTCACTCCTGTTTTGGCATTCCAGGCCAAACGCCCTATAGTTTCTGGAACCATAATGGAGATATATAGCTATTTCCCAACTTGGAAAGATTCTGAATGTTTGGAGAAAAAGATTCTTAATAAAAATCTTCTTATCAAAGAAATTGAAAACAAGAATCCTAAATTAATTGTTTTGACTCAAAAGAGATTTTTTGATACGCAAGGACCTTCTGCTATTTTTAATAATAATAGAACAGAAATAATGGCTGCAATTGAAAAGAATTATTCTTTAATTCAGACAATAAATTATCCTGACAACGTAGGGCAGGGAAACATATATATTTATTCTAAGCAATAATTTATGAATGAAGCTGAATATCAAAAAATGTATGATTTCGAAAAGTTCTATTGGTGGCATGTGGGCAGACAGAAAATAATCAAAACTTTTCTATCTTTGCTTAAATTGCCAGCTAATTCTAAGATTTTAGATATTGGTTGTGGAACAGGGGGGAATATGGAAGTTTTAAAAGAGTTTGGATCTGTTCAAGGATTAGATAATTCTGTCCAAGCTAAGAATTTTTGCGCCAAGCAAGGATTTAATAATGTTATTGTTGGGGATATTTCAGACATGAAAAAGATGTTCCCAGAGCAAAGCCTGGATTTAGTAACTGCTTTTGATGTTTTGGAGCACTTAGAGGATGATAGGACTGCTATGAGAGATGTGAAGTCTATTTTAAAACAAGGAGGGTATTTCCTGATTACTGTTCCTGCTTATCAATTTTTGTGGAGTGAACACGATGAGGCCCTCCACCACAAGAGGCGTTATGATTACAAACAGCTCAAAGAAAGACTACAAGAATCCGGATACCAAATAATCAAAGGGGGTTATGTTATTACTTTTATTGCCCCAATTATTATAGCTTTCCGTGGAATCAAGAATATCTTTAAGAGCAAGCCAAAGGAAAGCAAGACTGATTATATAATCTTGCCCGGATTTGCCAATAAAATGCTGATATGGTCTTTGGAATTAGAGGCTTTCTTGTCTCGCTATTGTAACCTGCCTTTTGGCATTTCGGTGATTTGCATAGCCAAAAAGCCTTAAGAAATAAGGGGTTTTTGGGTTTGCAATTTATCCAAAAATGTGGTTTAATAAAGAAAAGGGTTTAAACCAAAAAACCATGAAATTTTTAGTTATAGGATATGGCTCAATAGGCCAAAGACATGCTAATAATATTAAAAATCTTCTCAAAGAAGGAGATTCTTTGGCTGTTTGCAGACAGCCCCGAGAGGAGGAGATTAAGGGAATAAAAACATATTTTGATTTAAAAGATGCTCTTAGGGATAAATTTGATGTTGCAATAATAGCCACTCCTACTAATACTCATTTGCCAATAGCCATGCAGTGTGCCAAAGCAGGGCTGAATTTGCTTATTGAAAAACCTCTTTCTCATAATGATTCCAAATTAAAAGATTTATTGAAATTAGCTCAAAAGAAAACAGTGATGATCGGCTGTAATATGAGGTTTGAACCAGGACTGGAAAAAGTCTCTCAATGGATCAAGGAAGACAAGATCGGGAAAATTGTTTGTGCTAATGGAACAGTTGGACAATGGTTGCCCGATTGGAGACCAACTCAAGATTATTCCAAGAATTACAGCGCTAAGAGAAATATGGGTGGTGGAGTAATTCTAGATCTGATTCATGAATTAGATTATTTCTATTGGCTATTTGGAATGCCTAAGAGCGTAGCTTGTATTGCTCAGAAAAGAAGCTCTCTTAATATTCAAACAGAAGACACTGCAGATATTATTTTAGATTTTAAGAATGGAATGCAGGGGAATATTCATTTGGATTACATTCGCAGAGTTCCAGCTAGAAATTGTCAGATTATTGGGGAGAAGGGAACAATAACTTGGGATTTTTTTGCTAAGAAATGTTTGTTAGAGATTGTGGGAAAACCATTGCAAGAATTCTCTTATTCTGATTTTGATCGCAATGACATGTATGTTAAGGAAATGAAACATTTCATTGATTGTGTTAGAAACAAAAGAATTCCTTTAATTGATTTAAAACAAGGAATGGATGTTTTAAATATTGCCTTGGCTGCAAAAAAATCAGCTCAAAGCGCTAAATTTATTAAATTATGAAAGACCAAAAGATATTAGCTATTATTTGTGCTCGAGGAGGATCAACCAGAGTTCCTGGCAAGAATATTAAAGAATTGGCTGGTAAGCCTTTGATTGCCTATACTATCCAAGCTGCTAAGAAATGCGGTTTGTTTGATAAGATTATTATTTCTACCGATGATTCTAAAATAGCAAAGGTGGCTAAAGATTTTGGAGCTGAGATTCCTTTTATGAGAAGCGCTGATTTAGCTCAGGGAAGCGTGTCTCGCTGGGATGTCTTAAAAGATGCTGTTAAAAAGATGAAAGATCTTTATGGATATATTCCTGATATTGTAGTTGACTTAAGTCCAACTGCTCCTTTAAGAGAATCAGAAGATATCAAAGAATGCATTGCTAAATTCATTTCTAACAAAAATTCAGAGGCTATAACCACTGTTTGCCCAGCTGACCGCAATCCCTATTTCAATATGTTAGAAAGAATAAATGGTAAAGTTAAGATTGTTAAGAAACCAAAAACCAGAATTACTCAAAGCCAGAAAGCTCCTCAGGTTTACAGCATGAATGATGCCATTAATGTTATTAAACCCAGCGCTTTATTCTCTAGAAAGCATCTTTTGGAATGCAAGAATTTTGATTTTATCATTATGCCCAGAGAAAGATCTGTGGATATAGATGAGCAAATTGATTTTGATTTAGCTGAAATTTTAATAAAAAACAAAAACAATGGAAAACAATAATTTAGAAAACAAAGTTGTTGTTATTACTGGCGCCTTGGGACAGTTAGGGAAAGAATTCTCCCATGCTTGCGCTACTAATGGGGCCAAAGTAGTAATGGCAGATATTAATGATACTGGGATGCAGGAATTTCTAGATAAGTATCAAGACAATGTTATTTTTGCTAAATGCGATGTTACTAAAGAAGGAGATATAGATGAATTGATGCAAATAGCTGTTACTAAATTTGGCAAAATTGATGCCCTAGTTAATAGCGCCTATCCTAGAAATAATAATTATGGAAAGAAATTTGAGGATGTAAGCTATGATGATTTTTGTCAAAATGTTTCTATGCATATGGGAGGTTGCTTTTTAGCCAGCCAGAAAGCTGCCCAGATAATGAAAAAGCAAGGACACGGGAATATTATTAATATCGGATCCATTTATGGATTCTGCGCTCCCAGGTTTGAGATTTATAACAATACCAAAATGACCATGCCAGTAGAATATTCTTTCATTAAAGGAGGAATATTGAATTTTACAAAATATCTGGCTTCATATTTAGGAGAATACAATATTAGAGTTAATGCTATTTCTCCAGGAGGAGTATTTAATAATCAGCCTCAAGAATTTGTTGATGCCTATTGCCAGCATGTCTTGTTGGAAAAAAGAATGGCTGATCCAAAAGATATTTCTGGAGTTTTGAAGTTTTTGTTATCAGATGAATCTAAATATATTACTGGCCAGAATATAGTTGTTGATGGAGGATGGTCAATTTCTTAAAAAAAATGAAAGAAATAAAAATAGGAAACAAGAAAATAGGAAAAGGGAATCCCTGCTTCATTATCGCTGAAGCCGGAGTTAATCATAACGGCCGACTAGATTTAGCATACAAATTAGTAGATATTGCTAAAGATTCAGGAGTTGATGCTGTTAAATTCCAAACTTACAAAACAAAAGATTTGGTTACTGGCTCAGCTAAAATGGCAGAATACCAAGTAAAAAATACTGGTAAGCGACAAAATCAGGAACAAATGCTTCAATCTCTAGAACTGGGATATCAAGATTTTGCAAAGTTGAAGAAATATTGCGACAAAAAGAAGATTATCTTTTTATCTACTCCGCATACAGAAGATTCTTTTGAATTCTTAAAAAGAATTGTTCCGGCTTTCAAGATTGGTTCAGGAGACTTAACCAATCTTCCATTTTTAGAAAAAGTAGCCAAAGCTGGTAAGCCAGTGATATTAAGTACTGGCATGGCAACCTTAAAAGAAGCCAAAGAAGCTTACCAAATAGTCAAAAAGCATAATCCTAAAGTAATTATTCTGCATTGCTCTACTGAATATCCTTGTCCTTTAGAAGATGTTAATTTAAGAGTTTTAAAGACTTTTGCTAAGAATTTTGATTGTCCAATTGGATATTCTGACCATACTCAAGGAATAGATGTCACTATAATGGCAGCTAATTTAGGAGCTTTGGTTGTTGAAAAGCATTTTACGATTGATAAGAAAATGGCTGGCCCAGATCATAGGGCATCTTTGTCTCCATCGGAATTAAAAGAAATGGTTAAGGCTATTAGATCAGGGAAAAAGATTGAAATACCAGAGTTAGTCTTGGGTAGTTCTGTTAAGAAGCCAACAGCTAAAGAATTGCAAAGCGCTAAAGTAGCTCGCAAGAGTTTGGTAGCTAATATTGATATTCCCAAGGGAGTTGCTATCACCTCTAAAATGATTGCAATAAAAAGGCCGGGAACAGGTATAGCTCCCAAATATTTAGATAAGATTATTGGCAAGGTTGTTAAAAGAGAAATTTTAAGGGATAGTCTGATTTCCAAAAGAGACTTATGTTAGAAAAGAAGAAAATTGGAGTTATAGGGGCAGGAATAATGGGCAAAGGAATTGCTCTGGTTTTTGCAGAGCAAGGATATAATGTTTTGCTTTCAGATTTAAATAACTCTAAGACTCAGAAGGCTTTTCAGGAAATGTCAGCTACTTTAGAAAAAGATCTGCAAAAAGGAAGGATTAGTTCAAAAGATAAAGAAAGAGCATTAAAGAATATTGTTATATCAAAAAGCATTTCTGACTTCAGTAATTGCGATTTGGTTATAGAAGCTATTGTTGAAAAACAAAAGGATAAACAATCTTTATTGAAGAAATTAGATCAAATTTGTGATGCTAGAACTATATTAGCCACTAATACTTCCACTATTTTGATTTCTCAATTAGCTAAAAGTCTTAAAAGAAAAGACAAATTCATCGGGATTCATTTTATTAATCCAGCCAGAATAATGAAATTAGTGGAAATAACTCCAGGACCAAAGACTAGTCTAGAAACAGCAAGAATTTCAGAGGAGATAATAAAAGAGATTAAAAAAGATCCTATTATTTCTCAAGATTCTCCCGGGTTTGTTTTGAATAGAATATTATTCCCAATAATCAATCAGGCCGCTTATTGTCTGCAAACCAAAGTCGCTGGAAAAGAAGAAATAGACAAAGCTCTTAAATTAGGGGCAAATTTCCCAATGGGGCCGTTGGAATTGGCAGACTTGATAGGAATAGACACTTGTTTGCTTATCTTGCAAGAATTAGACAAAAAATTGCCCAATAATGGCTACAAGCCTTGTCCAATATTCAAGAAAATGGTTAAGGCTAAAGAATTAGGAAGAAAAACAAAAAAAGGATTTTATCAGTATTAATTGCTATGGAAGGAATATTGATTAATGAAAAATATATTTGTCGAGATTTTCAACCCCAAGACAAGGAGCTGATTTTGAAATTATTCTTGGAAGTTTTTGGAAAAGAGATGAGCTCAGAATTTTGGGATTGGAGATTTGCCAAGAATCCTTTTGGCCAACCAATAATCAAACTTCTTTTTGATAATGACTTGTTGATAGGGCATTATGCTATCATCCCTTGTCAAATTTCTGATCGAGGAGAATCAGTCAAGGCCATGCTTTCTATGACCACCATGGTCAAAAAGGAATACCAAGGCCAAGGAATATTTTCCTTTTTAGCTGACCAAGCCTATCAAGAGGCTCAAAAGCAAGGAATTAAAATAGTATTTGGATTTCCTAATAGTAATTCCTATCATGGATTTGTTAAGAATTTTGGATGGATAGGCATGGGTCCTTTAGAGATTTTAGAAAGAGAAGTACGAGAGCAGTCTAGCGTTGTAGGGAAAGTAAGAGATATAGAGAAGATTGGGGAAGAATTTGATTCTTTTTGGGAAGAAATGAAAGGAGATTTTGAAATTATTGGCACTCGCAATAGTCAGGCTCTTAATTGGAGATATATCCAGAATCCAAGTAACAAGTA
>JAKLGF010000013.1 GCA_022710815.1 Patescibacteria group bacterium | reverse complement strand
ACCAACTGTAGTCCCTGGTCCACAGAATTTTACACTCACCCCGTTACTGGCACATGGGTAACTGGAGGGAGATATTTCTCGGCTAACATTAAAACCACGCTATCTTCTCCGAATGCTGCTGCTACTCTGAACGCAATACCAGCCAAATTTTCATGGTCTGCTGTTTCTGGGGCATCAGGATACGAATTCAGACTCTGCAAAGATTATGGCTGTACAGCCGCAAATATTATTAAAACAATCCAAAATGGAGTAAATACATCTTTAGAGATAGATGGTTCTGTTCCCATTTGGGATGGAAGTTATTACTTCTGGCAAGTGCGCGCCTGTGCTGGAGATGGCTATACCAACTGTAGTCCCTGGTCCACAGAATTTTACACTCACCCCGTTACTGGCACATGGGTAACTGGAGGGAGATATTTCTCGGCTAACATTAAAACCACGCTATCTTCTCCGAATGCTGCTGCTACTCTGAACGCAATACCAGCCAAATTTTCATGGTCTGCTGTTTCTGGGGCATCAGGATACGAATTCAGACTCTGCAAAGATTATGGCTGTACAGCCGCAAATATTATTAAAACAATCCAAAATGGAGTAAATACATCTTTAGAGATAGATGGTTCTGTTCCCATTTGGGATGGAAGTTATTACTTCTGGCAAGTGCGCGCCTGTGCTGGAGATGGCTATACCAACTGTAGTCCCTGGTCCACAGTATTTTACACTCACCCCGTTACTGGCACATGGGTAACTGGAGGGAGATATTTCTCGGCTAACATTAAAACCACGCTATCTTCTCCGAATGCTGCTGCTACTCTGAACGCAATACCAGCCAAATTTTCATGGTCTGCTGTTTCTGGGGCATCAGGATACGAATTCAGACTCTGCAAAGATTATGGCTGTACAGCCGCAAATATTATTAAAACAATCCAAAATGGAGTAAATACATCTTTAGAGATAGATGGTTCTGTTCCCATTTGGGATGGAAGTTATTACTTCTGGCAAGTGCGCGCCTGTGCTGGAGATGGCTATACCAACTGTAGTCCCTGGTCCACAGAATTTTACACTCACCCCGTTACTGGCACATGGGTAACTGGAGGGAGATATTTTAGCGCGATAGGACAATCGGTAGAAATAAACTCATTGCCATCGCCGCCAGATGGAATTGATATCATTTCTCCGCCAATTGTTTTTGATTGGAAGCTTTTATCTTGCGCTCCCGGATACCAATTTAAAATTGTTAAAAGAAATGAGCCGACAAATTCTGCTTTAAGACAAAAAATATATAGGGTTGGGCCAGATGTTGGACATGTGGAAATTAATTATCAAGAAGACACTTCAGGATTTTTCCGCGATGCCTCTGGGAAATTAACTGGAGGAACTCAAGGATATGAATGGTATGTCCGTTTTTGTACCGGGGATAATATTGATTTGTGTGGGGATAATTATTCTAGTGCTTGGACACCAGTTAGAATATTTACTCTTGAGCAAAACTTGGTTAAAGATTCAATGAGCATTTTTACTGATAGCACAGATCCAAGTTTGAGGAGAAAAGGAGGGGCAGGGACAATATACACCACTGTCAACCAAGGATTTGGCGTTGATATTTTTATGGGCGCAGTATTTACTGGAGTTTTAAGTTTTAATCCTTATGCCAGCATGTATGATAGCGGAGATTGGTTGGGTGTTACTCAGGTTGGCCAAAAAGCTAAAATTGAATTAAGCATTCCCGATGTTACTTACGAAGGTAGAGATAGATTTGTTAGAAGGCCGCCACCACCTCCGCCAGTGGTTTCTTGGGGCGCTAGGGGAGGTGTTCGTTCTGATCCTGTTATTTGGTGGGTCAAAGATGCTAATAAAGTTAGGACTGACATGACTGCTTTCCCGTCAGACTATTTATATGAGCAAACTGCTAATCTTGGAGCTTTAGGGACATATAAGCCTAAATTAGGCTTGGCTGTAACTGATCCTAGACAAACAACCAGCACAGTTGATGTAGAAGTTTTCGATAAAATTAAATGCAGTATTGATACTAATGGATTTTTGGTTTGCCCGCCCACTGCTAAATCAAGTAATGTAGTTTTGAATGGAGAAAAGGACGGCAAATGGATTATTGAGGCCTTGGGACCAACAACTGCCTTAATTCAAGTAAAAGTCTCTGATATTACTAGTGTTCAAACTTTAGTTTCTGATATTAATCCTGCTCAGGCTTGGTATCAAGGAGGAGTTTGGACGCCAGAATTAAAATCATTTGATTTAGTCGTTGAGGATAGAGGCATTGAATCTGAAGCTGGAGAAGACAAAAAGACTAGTTCTAATGTGGGGATTCCAATTGGTCCAGCCTCAATATCAGGAATGGAGGAATTCCCACCTAAAGAAACGACAGAAACGATCATTGCTCCTAATCCTAAATGGGTACCTCCTCCAGCTCCTCAAGATCCTATAACTAATCCTCCGACAATTGAGCAACAAAAGAAGACGATTGTTTCTTACGAACCTCGACCTAGATGGGTGTGTCAAGACGCAGAGAATAATGATGTAACTAATGCTTTAGATAATTCAAATTCCGATAATCCCATCTTTACTAAAGCAGTAGAAGAAGACACTGACTATAAGTGCACATTCATAGTTGAGCTTTGGGAAATCACAGAAATATTTATTTTGAACAAAGATGGCAGTCCTCTTGATCCTCCTATTCCTCCTGCTCGCTCAGAAAAAATTCTTTCCACTGTTTCAGATTGGATGATGGTAACAGTGACATATAAGGCTCCTAATCAGAAGCCAGTCATTAGTGAAGCCAAAACAACTCCAGGAGATCTCTGTCAGGCATTAAACTACATTTTATCTTGGAATTACTCAGATCCAGATCAGAATCCTATTTGGGGATATGAGATAACTATAAATGGAACTGCTAAAACAGTTGAATTGTCGGACAATACTTATTCAGAAGGGGAGACAATTAGTTATGCTTTCTCTCCTACAGAATATGGAACTGAATTCACATGGAGCGTTAAGGTGTGGGACAAGATTGAAGACGAGAATGGTAATTGGATAAAAGGAGAAGAATCAGAAGTAATTATTGGCCCAGGATTTACTACCCCTGATGCTTTTGAAAAAGCCACCCCAGTTCTTAATATTTCCAAAGACATCAAAGGAAAAACTATTCCAGGAGCTAAATCTCCCGATCCCACCACTTATCCACCCAGAACATTTGAATTTATTGTTAATGAGTCAACTGGGTACGGAGATAACGCTAATTTCACACTTGAGTTTGGGGAGGAAGGCGTAGATCCATATTCTTTCACTATTAACACAACAGATCTTGATGATACTAATAATTCTTGGCCACCATCAATTACTCATACATATAAGGACAACAAGAAACTTCATATAGTGAAATTCATAATTGATCCCCAGGGTGATAGTAGTAGTTGCACTTTCTTCGTTGAGAAGACTCTCCGCGAAAGTGTTCCTACCTATTCTGAGCCAGAAGGAATAGACTATTAAGAATCAAAAACAGCCCAATAAAAGGGCTGTTTTTAGTTGTTAGTATGTGGTATAAAAAAGCATGGATCAAGAAAAGATTTTGTCCGATGCCAAAATATTTGCTTCTCAAAAACTAGAAGGCCGAGAATCAGGCCATGGATTTTACCATGCTCTGAGAGTAGAAAATTTAGCAGAAACAATTGCTCAAAAAGAAGGAGGAGATTTGTTTGTTGTTAAAATGGCTGCCTTGCTCCACGATGTTGATGATTGGAAATTTAGCCAAGAAAATCAAACACAAAATTGGCTCAATGACCAGGAAATAGAAAAAGAAACAATTGATCATATTCTTGATATTATCAAGAATCTCAGTTTTAAAGGTGCTGGGGTTGATACTTCTATGAAAACCTTGGAAGGACAAATTGTTCAAGATGCAGACAGATTAGATGCTATTGGAGCAATAGGAATAGCCAGAGCTTTCTCCTACGGTGGCCATGCCAATAGGGAAATGTATAATCCAGATCAGAAACCAGAAATGCACCAATCATACGATGATTACAAAACTAAGCAGAGCCATACAATAAATCATTTCTATGAAAAGCTTTTGCTTTTAAAAGATAGAATGAATACTAAAACAGCCAAGGAATTGGCTTTAGGTCGCCATAAATATATGGAACAATTTTTGGAAGAATTCTTCCAAGAATGGAAAGGAGAGAAATAAATAAATATGATTATTGATACTCACGCTCACACAAACTTCAAAGCTTTTGAAAATGATAGAGAGGAGATAATAAAAGAATGTCTTAACAATCAGACATTCATGGTTAATATTGGAACCAATATTATCACCAGTATCAAAGCAATAGAATTGGCCCAAAAGTATGAGAATGTTTGGGCAACTGTTGGTTTGCATCCTATTCATCTAGCAACTAATTTGCAAGAAGATGAAGACGAAGATGGTACTGATGAAAAGGACTTTGATTATCAAAAATACAAGGAATTAGCTCAAAATCGTAAGGTTGTAGCAATAGGGGAAATGGGTCTGGATTATTACTATATCCCCCAAAATGAACAAGAAAAGACCCAGGCTCAAGCCAGCCAAACCAAGCTTCTTTTACAAGAATTAGAATTGGCCAAAGAGCTAAAAAAAGCCTGTATTTTGCATTGCAGAATGGCCTACAATGAGCTTTTAGACCTGTTGCGGGCAAATACTCAACTAGCCCCAGAAAGGGCAGTTTTACACTGTTTTATGGCTAATTTGGACCAATTAAAACAGTTCCTAGATTTGGGCTTTTTCATTGGATATAATGGGATAATTTTTAAGCAAATTCCTGGGATTAATTTTGAAGAATTGATCAAAGCCACGCCTAATGAAAGAATAGTTCTAGAAACTGACTGTCCCTATTTGATCCATCCTTCTAAAAAAGGTCAACGTAATACTCCTATGGGTGTTTTAGATGTTTTAAATGAAATAGCCAGGATAAAGCAAAAAGATCCAGAAGAACTAGTTCAGATTTACAATAACAATGCTAAGAGATTATTTGGAATAGAATTTTAAAAAGAAAAGCCCTTGGTCAAACCAGGGGCTTTTTGTTGGGTGGAGCAAATTTATTCCAAGAGGTAGAAGTACTGGCCAATTCGGTTTTTGAATAATCTACTGCGAGGGAAAAATACATTATCGCCAGAGATTCTGGGAAGATGATAATATATCCCTATTTCTACAATGTCATTTCTGGGGTCGGAAGTGAAGAAATTCTCCCAAGCTTTTGTTTCTGCCTTGGAAGGAGTGGAAAGGCTAGAAGAAATTTCTCTTAGGAATTTTTTGGGACTCGGGGAATCAGCTACATAGTATATTTTGTAGTAGTTGGTAAATAGCAATTCTGTTATTGGGTAAATATTATCTTTGACTTTTTCCTTTATATCAAAGAAATATCCATTGCCTTTGTCCTGGTAGATTCCCTGGATCCTTTGGTATTCTTTGGCCTCTACCCAATCCTTTATTTTCGCCTCACTGATCTGGCTGTAATAAATGGTGCGGTATTGGCCTGGATGTCCGGCTTCACTTCTGTTCCAAGTTTCTATCCCTGGGAAATAAAGCTTGTCTTCTCCGCATCCGCTCAATGGCGCCAAAAGCAACAAAACAATCAATACTGGTATTATTTTCTTCATTATTGCTCCTTTGATGGTAAAGATCACCCATTATAAGGGTTGGGCGCCCGATTTTTGTTCTAATTCTGTATATGATATTGCTTCAGATAAGTCAAATTAAAAAGCCCTTGCGGGCTTTTTTAAATCTTTCTGTTAGCTACCCATTGGTAATAGGCTTCTATTACAAATTTTTGATCAGGAGCGCACATGTTCCAGAATAATTCCAGATTTTCCACTAGAGTCCTGATGGGGAAGGAAATGATAATATATTCTTTTCTTTCATCAAATTTTTCATTAAAAGGAACAACTATGTTCTCATAATTCTTTATTCTCCCCACAAAGCCTCGGGCCATGCTATTGGAATCATCAGCTCTCCAGAAGATAGGGACCAAGGGGAATAATTGATTGCATTCTATTTGAGTTTCTTCGGCCAATTCTCTAGCAGCCGAAATTATTGGCTCTTCATTTGGTTCCATATATCCAGCTGGTAATTCCAGGGCTGGTTGGTTTGTTCCTGGTCTGTATTTTCTAACTTGCAAGATTATTTGATCATCATTAGTTATGGCTGCTACATGAACAGTGTCATTTTTAACCATGCGTGAATAGGTACAACCATTTTCATAAACATTCTTTTCTACTTTAGACCAAGGATTATTAAATATTGTTTCACTGGTAACTTGCTTCCAAGGCAGGGAAGAGTCTTTAATGAATTGGCTTAATTCTTGGGGGTCAGTAATATTTTTAATTTCCATATAATTAATCTTTTAATTTCTTTTTAAGAGCATCAATTTTTTCTTTAAGCTGGGCTGCCTTATCAAATTGGAGGTTGCGCCTGGCTAAATCTAATTTTGAATTTAATTCTTTGATGTATTCATTTAAGAATTCTTTTTTAGGTAAGACAGTTTCTTCTTCTGGCAATTGATCTTTGAAAGTATCTTTGATTTCCTTGATAATTGGTTGGGGCTTGAATCCATGTTCTTTATTGTATTTGTCTTGGATTTCTCTTCTTTTCTGAGTCAGATCAATAGCTTTTTTCATTGAGCCAGTAATAGAATCAGCATACATGATTACTTTACCTTCAGGATGGCGGGCAGCTCTTCCCATAATCTGAATTAAGGAAGTATCATCTCTTAAGAATCCTTCTTTATCAGCATCTAAAATAGTAATCAAAGAAACTTCAGGCAAGTCTAGTCCTTCCCTTAAAAGATTTATTCCCACTAAAACATCAAACTTTCCTTTTCTTAAATTAGCTAGGGTTTCTGTTCTTTTGAAGGTTTTGATCTCTGAATGCAAATACTGAGCTTTTATCTTGTTTTCTTCCAAATGCTTGGCTACTGCTTCAGCTAATTTCTTAGTTAAAGTCAAAACCAAAACTCTTTGTTTTTTCTCAACCTTCTTCCTAATTTCAGCAATGATGTCCTTGATCTGATTCTCAGTGGGTCTGATTTCAATTTCTGGGTCTAGTAAATGAGTCGGCCTGATTATTTGCTCCACTGTTTGGCTAGAATGATCTCGTTCATAATCAGCCGGAGTAGCTGAGGCAAAAATTGTTCTTTTCTTAATAGCTTCAAACTCTTCAAACTTAAGAGGTCTGTTGTCTCGAGCTGATGGCAATCTAAATCCATATTCTATTAAAGTATCTTTTCTAGCCTTATCTCCAAAATACATTCCTTTAACTTGAGGAACAGCAATATGGGATTCGTCTAGGAAAAGCAAAAAGTCTTTGGGGAAATAGTCTAGGAGGGAATAAGGGGGTTCTCCTGGTTTTCTTCCTTCCATATATCTAGAATAGTTTTCAATGCCAGAGCAGAATCCAGTTTCTCTGATCATGGCCATATCATATTCAGTTCTTCTTTTTAGCCTTTCTGCCTCTAAGAGTTTTCCTTGTTTCTTTAATTTGGCTAATGAAGCATCCAATTCTTTTTGAATATCAGGCAAAACATCAGCATAATTATTTTCTGAAACCCAGAATTTAGCTGGATACATGGCAATGCGATCAGCTTTTTTAAAGCTTCCGAAAGGAGCCTTGCTCACTTCAATGCTAGAAATTTTTCCTGAAGAAACTTGCATTCTCACTATTTCATCAGTTCCTGATGTCCAAACATCAATGAAGTTAGTGCGCTTGCGGAATTTTCCGCGAGATAAATCATAATCATTTCTCTCATACTGTAATTTGATTAATTCTTCCATTAATCCCAATTCAGTCATCTTTTGGTTTAAAGAAAATTGTTTGATGACATTATCATATTGCTTAGGATCTCCTAAATTGTAGATAGCTGAAACAGAGGCAACAATAATGGTATCTTTGTTAACCAAAAGGCTTTGAACAGCGGCGTGCCTCATTCTGTCTATCTCATCATTGATTTTTACATCCTTATCAACATAGGTATCAGTAGAAGGGATATATGCTTCTGGCTGGTAGTAATCATAATAGGAGACAAAATAATGGACATTGTTTTTGGGAAAGAATGTTTGGAACTCTTCATAAAGCTGGGCAGCCAGAGTTTTGTTAGGTGAGATAATCAAAGTAGGGCATTGGACTTTTTCAATAATCTTGGCCATGACATAGGTCTTTCCACTACCAGTTACGCCCCAAAGAGTTTGGAACTTGTTTCCTTTGATTGCCCCAGAAGATAATTTCTTAATAGCATTCTCTTGATCTCCTTGAGGAGTGTATTTGGATATTACTTGGAATTTCATTGTCCTTTAATAATGTAATTCTGCCTTTTTTTTCGATGAAAACCAATAGCAAAGCGATGGGACTCATTGCGGATGGCAAAAAACAAATCTTGAAGTTCTTTAGGCAATTCTTTTATCTTTATTCCTTTTTTAGAAAAAGAAGAAAAGATAACAGCTTGGCTGTAAGAGCGATCCATTTTAGCCATGGCTAAAACTGGAATATTTAAATCTTTGATTTGAGATAATTGAGTTTTGCCACCATCTAAAACAAACAAAGAGGGAATATTCCATTCTTTGTGCTTTAATCTACGTCTGATTATTTCTTTCAATGAAGCTGGATCATTAATATCTTTTACCTTTTTAATTTTAAACAATCGGTAATTCTTTTTATCGGGCTTGGTTCCTTTAAAAACTACCATTGAGCCAACGCTATGTTTTCCTTGGATATTGGAAATATCATAACCCTCAGATCGCAGGCTTTGGCCAGCATAAATTCCTAGAAGAGTTTTTAAAAGAGAAACAATTCTTTGGTATTTGGATTTTAATTTCTTGTTTTGGCAATAACCTAAACACAAACCAAGATCAAAATACAAACATGGTTTGCTAGCTAAATTCCTACAGCTTCGATAAGGAAGAATTTTTCTCAAAGAAGCTAAAGTTTTTTTTAATTCTTTGGCTGAAACAAAGGGACCAATATATTCATAGTCCTCAGAAATGGGTTGGTGAGTTAAAGAGAAGGCAGGGAAGTCATGTTTAGAAATTGCCACAAAAGAATAATTCTTGTCATCTTTCCACAAAGTATTGTATTTGGGTTGGAATTTCTTAATCAATTGGCCTTCTAAAATAATGGCCTCTTTTTCATTTTGAGTAATAATGAAATCAATATCAGCAATTTTGGGGACAATAATATTATCTGGATAGAGTTTTGATTTAAAATGGTCAGAAACTCTCTTTTTAATATTCTTGGCTTTGCCAATATACAAGATAGCCTCAGATTGGTCTTTGAAGATATACACCCCATTTTCCTGGGGAAGGGCCTTAAGTTTTTCCTTAATTAGGGCCATAAACACTAGTATTATAGCCTAAAATTGGCATATTGACAATAGCACATAAGTATTATATAATTATATTGTACAAAATACAAAATTAAGCAGTTTGAGAATTTAATACTACTAAAAAACCAAGGAGGTTTTTGATGAAAAAACTAGTAATTGCATTGGTCTGCGCCTTGATACTTGCGACTGTGCCGATGGTTGTGAGAGCAGCTGACCCCATTGATGATCCACCAGCTCCAGAAGACTATCCTTTTGTCAGGCTGGAAGGAATGCCACCTGTTTCTAATAAGGCATCCATTACTTCATTGATGGTCAAGGTCATTGTTGAAAACGA
>JAKLGF010000123.1 GCA_022710815.1 Patescibacteria group bacterium | reverse complement strand
CGGAAGTGTTTATTACTAAAGAGGGCAAGAAGTGGCGAGTGCCCAAGGTTTTGCTTTCCGGGGACCACAAAAAAGTCCAGGAGTGGAAAGAAGGGAAATCCAAAAAACTTTCCCCTGATATTGCAAAATAACCAAAATATTGTTATATTTTGATTTGTAAAACGGGCAGATGCTAGAGTGGCCAAATAGGACTGGCTGTAAACCAGTTGACTTCGGTCTACGGGGGTTCGAATCCCTCTCTGCCCACCAATCAGAAAAACGCCTTCAAGGCGTTTTTTGATTGGTATGAGTAGAAAAGGGATTCGAAATTTATACTGGCGCGTCAGCAGACGCGGCAGTGAATCCCGCCATCAAATTGGCACAAAGAGAGGGATTTGAAATTTATACCAGCGAGCCAGCAGGCGAGCTGGTAAATCCCTCTCTACATAAATACCGTGCCGACCGAGAGGCGAATCCCTCTTCAATCAGGAAGAGAGGGATTTGGATAAAAGACCTTATTAAAATAA
>JAKLGF010000122.1 GCA_022710815.1 Patescibacteria group bacterium | reverse complement strand
ATTCCAAGATTTTATAATCCATGGAAGCATAGCCTTGAGTCACGCTTTTTAGCTTATCAAAAAAACCAGTCATGATTTCCCGCAAAGGCAATTCAAAAATTAAGATAACTTTATGCGTACCAATGTACTCTGTGCCAATATAAGTTTTTTCCACATCATCCATCATGGTCATGACCGCGCCCAAATATTGGCTAGGACAAACAATTTCCAACCAAGCATATTGCTCCAAAGTTTGTTCAATCACCTCTTGATTCGGCCAATCAGCAGGCGAAGAAATAATATATTCCTTGCCAGATTTTTCAATAATTTTATATTCCAAAGAAGGATAGGAAACTTTAATGTCCAAATTAAAATCGCGCCTAAGCCTCTCGGTTGTAATTTCTACATGGAGCATCCCTAAAAACCCGCAGCGAAACCCCCGGCCCAAAATCGGTTTGGACTCCGGTTCATAAACTAAGGCGGCATCATTAAGCCTCAATTTAGAAAGCGCATCCTTAAGGAAATCGT
>JAKLGF010000121.1 GCA_022710815.1 Patescibacteria group bacterium | reverse complement strand
CGCCATATTCTCTTCCCCTACTCTTACAATTAATCGGCGCACTCCGGCGTCAGTCACTTCATCAGTATTGTAAAAGAAAAAATGCCAACGAACCAAAATCCCAACTTTCTCAATCACCTTTTTAGGAAAATGTAATCTGTCTAAAGATTTAATCGTCATGCGTGCCCCCACTTGTTCGTGTGCCTTAAAACTCGCTTCTAAACCCTCACCTCTTTTAGTAATTGGCTTGGCAATATCATGCAACAAAGCAGCTAAACGAGTTTCCAGATTAAAATTATTTTTCGCAGCAAAATCTAAAGTCAAAAGATTATGATCAAAAACAGTCAATTCTTCATATTTAATATGTCCTTTCTTTTTTTTCGTAACGCCAATAATTCCGATACCGTCGCGCAATTCCGGCAAAACAAATTTCAATAATCCCAAATCTTCTAAAAGCCTAATTCCCGAGGCGGCATTTTCCGTCATTATAATCTTTTCAAATTCATCACGAATACGTTCTTTGGAAATA
>JAKLGF010000120.1 GCA_022710815.1 Patescibacteria group bacterium | reverse complement strand
AAGGAATATTTAAATATTTCATAGACATTACTACACATTCAGTATGCCATCCAGGAAATCCAACCCCCCAAGGCGAATTCCATTCCATTTGTCTCTTTTCGTCTTTTGGAGAAAATTTCCATAAAGCGAAGTCTGCAGGATTTTTTTTCTGTTCAGTCAGCTCGACTCTGGTTCCAGATTTTAATTCCATTTTATTGGGCCAGAGTTTACCATAAGTTGGAAGTTTGGAAGTATCAAAATAAATTCCATCATCGATTTTGTAAGTGAAGCCTTTTTTTTCTAATTCTAAAATAAAATTAATTTGATCTTGTATTGTATCAGTAGCTTTTACTAAAATATCAGGTTTCAAAATATTTAGTAATGCTATATCTCTTAAAAATGCATTAGTATAAAATTCCGCAATATCCCAAACTGTTTTGCCTTCGCGTTTTGCTCCTTTTTCTAATTTGTCTTCGCCAGTATCAGAGTCTGATGTCAAGTGTCCAACATCTGTAATATTCATGACATG
>JAKLGF010000012.1 GCA_022710815.1 Patescibacteria group bacterium | reverse complement strand
ATAATGCAGAAAGGCATAATGCCATGCAAACAGCTTTTCAAACAGGCAATTATGATTTATGGAAAGCCAATGTTCCAGCCAATAGTAAGCCAGCTAAGACAATTACCCCAGAAACTTTTTCAAAGTTTGTTCAAGTAAGAAATCTTATGCTCCAAGGGAAAACTGATGAAGCTAACAAACTTAAGACTGAATTGGGATTAAATAATGCCAAATCAGGATGTGGATGCGCTAAGAACTCAACTGGTTCTAGTTGCCAATGCCAGAAGACAGGAGGAAAAGCCTGTGGATGTGGACAAAAGGGAAACTGCCAAAAAACAACAGGAACAACCTGTGGATGCAATAAAACAAAGTAAGCTATTTTATTAACACCAAATTAGCAACAAAAAAGCCCCCAAAGGGGCTTTTTTGATTGTAATAAGATTATGGTCTTGGTGGTCTGTCGAATCCGCCTTCTCTTTTTTCCATTGGGCGGGCTTCATCAACCAAGATCTTTCTGCCTTGCATGTCAGCTCCATTGAGCTTTGAGACTGCTTCTTTGGCTTCTTCTTCGGTTGACATTTCAACAAATCCAAATCCCTTGCTGCGGCCAGAGAACTTATCAACTATAATTTGAGCTGATACAACTGTTCCGGCTGTGGCAAAGAATTCCTTAAGATCATTGTCAGTGGCCTTGAAAGGGATTCCACCAACAAAAAGTTTTGTTGCCATTTAATTAATTTTCTAATGAGGTGCGGTTAGAAACCGTGGACACTCACTTACTTTCCTGTTACGACCTTCGCACCTCAAACTAACTCGCTTGATGTGCACACTTACAGGTGAATGTAATATAGCAGAAAGGGATGTTTTTGGCAATTGTTGTCTTTGTGCTAAAATTAAGGCAATGACTTGCCAGGAAATCGTCTCAGATTTAAAGAAACAAAGAAACCCTAAAAACATTGCGGGCATGGCTCGTTTTGGCATTAATCCCAGAACTACTTTAGGAATTAGTATGCCGTATTTGCGATCTTGGGCCAAGAAAATCGGTAAGAATCAAAAGCTGGCCTTAGAGCTTTGGGAAACAGATATCCATGAAGCCAGAATTCTAGCTGGCTTAATTGGAGAACCAGACAAGATAACTGCCAAGCAAATGGATCATTGGGTAGCGGGACTAGACTCTTGGGATGTTTGCGATACTCTTTGTTTGAACCTTTTTGATAAAACAAAGATTGCCTATCCCAAAGCTAAGTTTTGGGCCAAGAGCAAAATTGAATTCACTAGAAGAGCTGGATTTGCTTTAATGGCTGGCCTAGCTTGTCATGACAAAACAGCCAGCAACCAGAAATTAATGGAATTCTTTCCTTTGATTAAAAAGTATTCAATTGATGAGAGAAACTTTGTCAGAAAAGCAGTCAATTGGGCTTTGCGCCAAATTGGAAAGCGCAACAAGTCCTTATGTCTGCAAGCTATGAAATTAGCAGAAGAGATTAGAAGTATTGATACTAAAGCTAGCCGCTGGATAGCATCTAATGCTCTCAGCGAATTAAAACAAAAATTACCTAAGCTAAAATGAACCAAGAAGCTGCTAAATTGTGTTTTGAAATATCTGCCTATCTCCAAGCCCAAAATGTTTCTTTCAAGCCCTGGGCTTGGCGCAAAGCTGCTCAGGCTATAGAAGAAATGGAAGAAGACATTTCTAGTATTTACCAAAAAGGAGGAATCAAAGCTTTAGAAGAAATCCCAGGAGTAGGAAAAACAATAGCTCAGAGTTTAGAGGAATATATTAAAACAGGGAAAATGAGCTATTTCTCCCAACTCAAAAAACAAATGCCAGTAGAAATGCAGGAATTAACTGCTGTTCAAGGTTTAGGCCCTAGAAAAGTCAGAACTCTTTACAAAGAATTGGGAGTTAAGAATTTAAAACAATTAGAGCAAGCTGCTAAAAAGGGAAAGATTAAAGAATTAGAAACCTTTGGAGAAAAATCCCAAGAAAACATTTTAGAAGGCATTGAATTTGTTAAGAAATCCCAAGGAAGATATTTGCTGGGAGAAATAATGCCCCTGGCCCAGCAAATGCTAGAAAAGCTCAAAAAGATAAAAGGAACAATCAAGATAGATATTTGCGGATCATTAAGAAGAAGAAAGGAAACAATTGGGGATTTGGACTTTCTAGCTGTTTGTCCTGACCCCCAAGGACTAATTGATGCTTTTTGCAAAATGCCAGAAGTTCAGAAAGTATTTGGCCAGGGAGATACCAAAGCCAATGTTAAATTAAACAATGGCTTGGATGTGGATTTAAGAGTAGTGCCAGCTAGTAGTTT
The DNA here is from genome assembly GCA_022710815.1 of Patescibacteria group bacterium. GTDB lineage: Bacteria > Patescibacteriota > Minisyncoccia > Minisyncoccales > JAGOPM01 > JAKLGF01. Next base: position 8,060 of record JAKLGF010000012.1, on the reverse strand, counting down.
TGGCGCAGCTCAACAATACTTTACTGGTTCCAAGGAACACAATATCCAATTAAGAAAGATTGCCATTAAAAAAGGATTAAAGCTCAATGAATACGGATTGTTCAAAGGAGAAAAAGCCATTGCTGGCAAAACCGAAGAAGAAATCTACCAGGCCCTAGACATGGATTGGATTGTCCCTGAATTAAGAGAGAATACAGGGGAAATAGAAATGGGATTGGCCCATAGTTTGCCCAAGTTAATTGAATTAAAAAACATCAAAGGAGATTTGCATGTTCATAGCAATTGGGACGGAGGAGTTAATTCCATTAAAGAATTAGCCCAATATGCTATTGATTTGGGATATGAATATATTGGCATATCTGACCATACTCAATTTCTCAAAATTGAGCATGGCTTAAATGAAAAACAATTAGCTGAGCAGAGAAAGGAAATTGATAAGCTTAACAAAGAATTTGTTAAAAAGGGAATTAAGTTCAAAATATTCCAAGGCTGCGAAGCCAATATCTTAAATGATGGATCTTTAGATATTGATATCAAGGCTTTGTCTTCCTTAGATTATGTTATTGCTGGTCTGCATTCTAGTTTTAAAATGGAAAAAGCTCAAATGACTCAAAGGATTATCAAAGCCATGCAAAATCCCTATGTTAAGATAATCTCTCATCCCACTGGAAGAATTCTCAAACAAAGGGGGGAGTATGAAATAGACATTGAGGCTTTGATCAGAGCAGCTAAGACCAATAGGGTAGCTTTAGAAATTAATGCCAGCCCTTATCGTTTGGATTTAGATGCTAATAATATTCGCAAGGCTATTCAAGAAGGAGTGAAGCTAGTTATTAACAGCGATACTCATGCCAAAGATCAAATGCATCATATGCAATTTGGCATATTTCAAGCCAGAAGAGGCCTGGCTACAGCCAAAAATGTCATCAATACCCAAGGGTCTGACAAGCTTTTTGACTTTTGAGGCTTGTTTGCCAAAAAGAGGTTTTTAGTTTAACTTTAAATTGAAATAAAAATATGGAACAACAAGAAGAATTCAAAGTAAATGGGGCAGAGCTGATTAAGAAAGTAAAAGAATTGATAGCTCAAGGCAATGCCCGCAAGATTATCATTAAGACTGAAGATAATGAAACAATTGCCGAATTCCCTTTAACCATTGGAGCCATTGGATTAGTTTTGGCTCCCATGTTTGCAGCCCTGGGAACTTTGGCTGCAATTTTGAGCAATTGCACTATTGTGGTTATTAAAAATGAAGCCAAAAATTAAAGCCATAATCTTTGATATCGGAAATGTCCTGGTATTAATCAAAATCCAGGATATTTTAAAGCAGCTTTTAAAGTATTCTGCTATTACCAAAAAAAGAGACATTTTAATTGAGAATCATGATCAATTAACTGCTTTTGTAGATTATGGAACTGGGAAAATTAATTCCCACGAGTTTTACAAAAAAACCTGCGAGCATTTAAAGCTTTCAGGAATTGGCTATGACAAATTCAGAAAGATTTGGAACAGTTCTTTTGAGCCCAACAAGAAAGTAGAAAAGATAGTCAAAGAATTAGCCAAAGATTATCATTTAGTTGTCGCTTCTGATACTAATAGAATGCATTTTGACTATTTAAAAGAAAACTACAAGATTTTGGAATGCTTTGATCAAAACTTTCTTTCCTTTAGGGAAAAGGTTTTCAAAAAAGACAAGAAGTTTTTTAGAAAAATGATAGAGACTCTTAAAATCAAGCCCAGTCAGTGCGTGTTCATTGATGACCGGGATTTGCATATCAAGAATGCCAAGTTTTACAGGCTTAATACTGTTCAATACAAGAATCCTACTCAATTAAAAAGGGAACTAAGTTCCCTTTTGGCCTAAGATATTTTTTATCCTCTGCATTTCTAGCTGGACCCACTCTCCATCATATTCTCCGCTATGGGCTGAAAAGCCCTGATAGCTGGTTTTTTTCTGATCTAAGTGAAGATTCAAAACAATCTGATTGTCTATTGTTTCTTTGGCATAGATATGGAATCTTGGGTAAGGAGCTCCGGCTATTTCTCGGATAAAGTCCTTTTCATTGCTCTCGCCATGCTCATGGCCCATCTTGTAGCCCAGTTTTCTCATAATATGCTCAACATATTCATTATCTGGATTGGGGAAAGTTAGCTTCATAGATATATAATGAAGGATTGTTTGCTTTTAGGCAAGGAGGTGGTATAATAAAAAGGATAAAGTAAAACAAAACTTATGGATATAATAACAATCGTCATTTTAATTGTGTTAATAGGAGCTATTGGCTGGTTTGTGGGAGTATTTAACAAACTTATCGGCCTTAAAAACCAAGTAGAACAATCTTGGGCTGATATCGATGTTGAATTAAAGAGAAGATATGATTTGATTCCCAATTTAGTGGAAACAGTCAAAGGTTATGCTGCTCATGAACAGGGCACATTTGAAAAAGTAGTTGCTGCTCGCAATGCAGCCATGAAAGCTACTACAATGGCTCAAAAAGAAGAGGCAGAAAATCAATTAACCGGAGCTTTGAAAAGCATTTTTGCCTTGGCTGAGAATTATCCTCAATTAAGAGCAGTAGAAACATTCACTAAATTACAATCTGAATTGTCTGATACTGAGAACAAAATCCAATCAGCTAGAAGATTCTACAATACTAGTGTTAGAGATCTTAACACTACTATTCAGATGTTCCCATCCAGCTTGGTTGCTTCAATGACTGGAATTGGCCATAGAGATTTCTTTGGAGTTGCCGAAGCTGAAAAGCAAACACCCCAAGTTAAATTCTAATTACTTAAAAAGCCCCCTAAGGGGGCTTTTTACTTTCTATCCTGGAATTGGAATCTGAGGGTATCTAGTATTTGTTTTACTTGGTAAGGGCTATTAATGTTTTTAAGAATAATGGCTTCATCATTATCTGGGCCTCCAGCTGTATCTATTGTCAGAGTCCCTGTTTGGTAAAATATCTTTTCCCAATAATCTTGAATAACTCTAATATCTGTTATCTTGTCATAATCCAGGCTAGCAGTTTTAGTGCTTAACCAGCCATTATGGATTATTATCCTTCTGTTAGTAAAGATATATTTGAAAGCAGTGTTGTAATAGTGGCCAAAGAGTAGCCCCATGATTATTAAAAATATTCCTAATAAGCCCAAGACAATGCTGATTAAGGGCGGGTCAGTGATAAAGCCAGCGCTGATTAAGCAAAGAATTCCGAAAACAATAAAGGGGGCAATGGTCATTTGAGCATAAAACATTCCAATTCCGAATTGATAGCGGATTTCTTCATTAGGGGCGAGCAATTGCTGTTCAATTTTAGCCATAATTCATTTTACCACAAACCTTACTTTTTAACATGGCATTATGGAATGGTTTTGGTAAAATAAAGGCAATGGATAAGACCAGGATAAAAAAGTTTGTTATTATTGCTTTTGCCCTTTCTGGGTGCGTTTTTTTTCTGGCCCAAGCCAAAAACTATTTGCTTTCTTTAGGTAATGGAGAAAATGGCCAACAATTAACTTACTTAATCACTCGTCTTCAGTCAGAAATGGATCAGCAAGTAGAAAGCTATTTCAAAGCTGATCAAAAAGACAAGTCCCAAGGAAAGTATGAATCCCGAGTAGCTTTGAAAATGATTTTAGATATTGAATATTCAGTAGGGGGTTTGGGAACAAGCATTATTCAAACAATTGATGAATATGATGCTTCTCTTGAAAAAGTCCAAGAATTAGAGAATACTATTAAATCCAGATCAGGCACTCAAAGATTCTTTTGGGGCGGGGACAAAGAAGCAGCAGCCCAATTAGAAAAAGAACTCTTTGCCAATGAGGAAAAAATCACTCAGCTTTCCAATATTATCAGCCAGTCCCAAGCTAGTGATGATTTGAAATTAGTTTTAGGATCTAGCATTAAAACTCTCCAAAAAGAACAAGATAGATTACTAGCAATTGTTCAGGAAGAAAAAAAGAGTAATGGCTTGTTTGGCTGGATAAAAAGAAATTAAATTTATGGAAGATACAATTTCATTTGAAGAATTCAAGAAAGTCCAAATTAAAATTGCCAAGATTGTCAGCGCTCAGAAAGTAGAAGGTTCTGACAAGCTTTTGCAATTGCAAGTTGATTTGGGAGACAGTCAGCGCCAAATAATAGCTGGAATAGGCAAGGCCTATGATCCAGAGAAATTAATTGGAACAGAAATTGCCATTATTGCCAACCTAGCCCCTAGATCATTAATGGGATTAGAAAGCCAGGGAATGCTGTTGGCAGCTACTAATTCTGATGGTTTGCCCATGCTGTTAAGACCAGAACAAGAAGTGCCGCCTGGAACAGAGGTAAAGTAAAACCGCCCCCTTGGGGGCGGTTTTTTAATTAGCAATTTTGAAATTCTTGATAGCTTCTAGGAATGTGGGTTTGTTTTGTTCCCAGCGTTCTGAGAGGGTATAGCCAGAAACAATGAAAGTTTTGTCATTGTTTTTGACTAATCCTAGAATAACTACAAAATCCATTCCGTCTTTGTTAAAAGAAGCTTCAAAGGTTTTTCCTGGCATATTGTCTATTGTCAGATCTTGAGGTTTGGAAAAACTAGGTTTGGTAATTTGTTTGGCAATCTCAGCTTGCAAGTCAGTAATGGTTTGATCCAAGGTTTTTTTGTTAATGACAAAAGTCACAGCAATGTAGCTTTTGAAATTAATTTTGGCTGCAGCTGGGTTCTTGGAATTATCTTCTGATTTGTTAAAGACTGTGGCTACTGTTCCTGGAACTGGAGTAGTAGCTTCCCAGCCTAAGGGAAGTTTTAAAACAAAATCATCGCCAATAAAGACATCAGTTGGTTTGGTAACTAATTTCTGAGCTGGAATTTCTCCAGCAGTGCTGGTAGTTGTTGTTGGTTTTGTTTCAGGCATTTTAATATCCTGAATTTCTGTAGGAGTTGGGACTTTTTTCTTGTTAGTAGTTAACAGAAAGATTCCTCCCACAATAGCCACAAAGATTATGGCCACTACCAAGAGGGGATTAAGTCCTGGCTTGGGCTGGGGAAGATATTTGGTTTCTTGATTCTGGTTTTCCATAGTATCTTGGTTATACCCCCTTTTAAAGAGAAGTCAAATTTGCAAAAATGCCAAGGAGGGATATAATAGAAAAAAGATATGGAAACCAAAGTCATATTTTTGATTATCATAATCGTTATTCTTATTGGAATTGTAGCCATGTCTGCTCTTTTTCCTGCACCACAGAAAACAGAACAAAAAGTGCCAGAAAAAAACAAGGAAATGACATTGCCCCAAGCTCCATCCCAGAATCAGATTTTTATCAAAGAAGGGGCTTTTGTTCCCAGTGTTTTGAATGTTAAAAAAGGATCAACAATAACTTGGATTAACAAAGAAAATCAATCCAGGCAAATAGTAAGCATAGCTACTGATGCCTATGACCAAGGAGAAATATTTAGAACCGGACAGATAAAGTCTGGGGGACAAGAGTCAGTAGTAGCTAATACTGTTGGCCAGTTCGAATACTTCTGTTTTGAGAATCAGAACATCAAGGGACAGGTTATCGTAACCGAGTAGGTCATTTAAAAAATCAAAACTATTCTAAAGGAGGTTTGCTATTAGTAGACAGAAACAAGGAGTTCCGTACGGAAAGGCCAAGGCCGTAAGAATTGCCCGAGTGCAGCAAAACGGGGCCCAGAGCTTGGAAATGCAAAGAATTCATCTTTCTAAAATGCAATCCGAGCAGATCCGACAAGAAAACTTGTCAAAAATCCGCTGTCAGAAATCTCAAGAGTAGTTAGTAAAAAAGGCGCTTTTTGACAGGCGCCTTTTGTTGTATTTATCCCCATTGACAGCTCTGCGCTATTTGCTATTAATAGAGCAATAAATAACTCTTAATCAAATGGTTAAAAAACAAACCACAAAAATGATGTCAGAGAGCGGAGATGATTGGTATGATGGAATGGGGGAGGAAGTGGACAAAGAAGATTTAGAAGAAACCGAAGACGAAGAATTCAAGCCCGAAGAATACGAATAATCAAAAGCCCCTTTGGGGGCTTTTTTGTTGCCTATTGACAATCAAGTTATAATATGCTACAATAATATTGTAGTTCACTGACAACAAAAGGGAGGCCAACATGGCAACCATTTGGGAATTAGTCATACTTTTGCTGGCTTTTGGCGGAATTGTATTATGTTCTATCTTTTGCGCCAAATTCTATATCCGCAAAAGAAAAGAACCTGGATATTTTTCTGTCACAGACAATGCCTGGCCCATATTCCTTATTATCCTAGGAATTGTGGCTTTAGGAATAGTCATTCTAATGATTCTGGCCCTAGCCGGAACTTTGCAACTCTAGAAAGGAGAAGCAAAATGAAAAAACAGATTTGGAAACTCTTGGGTATTGGAGCAGCTATAACCACTCTGACCGTCATTGTCATTGGACTGGGAATATATTTCTTAATTCCTGGACCATCAGCTGAAATCAGTGTCTCGGGAAATTCTAGAGATTCTACTCAGATCACCTGTAAGGTAGTTGTTCCAGGATCGCAGCCAATCAGTGCCACTTTTTGCTACAGGCTTAAAGGAGCAGGAACTGGCGATCCAGACTTTTGGAACACAGAAGCTCTGGATTTAATGAAATGGGAAGAAGGATATTTCATAGACAGATACGAAGGATATTGCCAAATGCCTTCTTTCCCTGGTCAAAAGTATGAAGCCAAGCTCATTGTTAATTATGGCAAAGAATTGGAAACAATTGAGTCAGGCCTCCTGGAGTTTCAAACTCCCAAGCAATAGAGAAACAGTCTCCTTTGCAAAGGCGCACTATGTGAATAGTGTGCCTTTTTTATTTCTTTACAATTTTTTATAATAATCTATATGAAGGTATTGAAATACTTCTTAACTTTTTTGTTAATTTTGACCCCAGCTTTTTGTTGGGCTGAATCAAATATTAATGATCCTCAATATTTCCTGGATGTTTTAAGTGGAGATAGTATTATTACTCCCCAAGGCACAATATTTGAAGGATTTGCTTCAGGGATAGAAGCCGGAAAAGAGATAAACTTGGATTTAGGAATTTCATCAGGGAGCGCGCCAGATTCTAAAGTTCTTTTCACTGGGACTAAGATTAATGACAATGGGAATTTTTCAATTTTAGTTCCCAATGTTTTTGTTTCAGATAAATTCAATGGGACTTTTTCTTCAGCTGATAAAACTGTTGTAGTAAATACTAACCAGCCCAAAACATTTGTTCCTTGCAGAGACTTGAATTATGTTGTTTGTACTGAAGGTCCGACTAAAGTCAGGGGAACATCGGTTGTTATGAAAGGAACTTGGTGGGAAAAGAGAAATCCTCGTAAAGATCAGCAACCTTGTGCTTACGGCTTCATGTATTTTCCATTAGGGAAAATGGATGATGCTAATACTAGATGTGTTTATGAAAAACCAATTCCTGGCAAGCCTGTTAAATCATTTCAGGCTAAGTTGGACAAAATGATCCCTGATACAGCTTACTATGTATCTGCAACAGCCTATTACAAATGCGACATGCCTTTTGACGGTTCTCATTTGTGCGCTGATGAAAAGAAATACTTGCAACCAGGAGACAGAATGCAGGGTAATTACGATAATGTTAAAACTGCTCCTCTGAAAATATTTATTGAAGACATTAATGCTAATGGAGATGGTCTGGAGATTTATGGAAGCATCTTTGGGTACGATTTGGGTATTGATGATGTTAAGGCTGGATTTCTGCTTAAGAAAATAGGGGAAAATGGTCCTTGGGATATTAAATCAGGAATAACTCTTTTGCCAGAAGGATCATACAGGGATCCTAAATGGAAACAAGGAAAGAATTTATTCCGAGGAACTGTTACTGGTTTGCAACCAGATCAGTTGTATTATGTCCGCCCTTATGCTGACAATGGAACAGCTCGTATTCTTTGGGAAACTATTCCTGATCCTAAGGCCGGGACTTCTATTGGAAGAATAGACATTCTTACTGACGATAGTGTGAAGCCTAATGTCAGCAGAGCAGTCAGAGTAATTAGAACTAGTGTTAAGCCTTTTATTTCCT
>JAKLGF010000119.1 GCA_022710815.1 Patescibacteria group bacterium | reverse complement strand
AAACTATCTGGAGTAAAACTGAAGAATCTCTGACACGTATTTTTCTGAAGAATTTTAGATAATTTTAGTGTTTTGTCCACGGTTTTCACTATTTAAACTAATAGTTTTTACTAATTCTTTTAACAATCTTTTGCACTAGTTTTACACCTCAACAAGAATAAATTCTTTGATGGATCATATCGATTTCATCATTAAACCCTTCATTTTCCTTAAGCAAAAACTCTACTTTTTTGATGGCATAAATAGCAGTCGTATGGTCTTTACCTCCAAGGAAACGGCTAATTTCAGGAAAAGATTTCTTTAATTCTTTTCTTAATAAATACATCGCCACTTGTCTGGGCTTAACTATTTCTTTTTTACGCGAGTCGCTATACAACTCACTCATTTTAATATTGTAAAAGTCGGCTACCACTTCAACGATTTTTTCCGGATTCTTTTGTCTTAAGGCTGGCGAAATGGTAGTTTTTAAAATCTTTTTGGCTGACTCTAAATCAATAACTTGGTTAGTTAGTCTTTGATTAGCAATTAATTTATTTAAGGCTCCTTCT
>JAKLGF010000118.1 GCA_022710815.1 Patescibacteria group bacterium | reverse complement strand
AGAATTGGATTGGAAAAAGTTATGGAACTGAGATTAATTTTGAAATTAATGGAGAAAATTGGCCAATATTTACAACAAGACCAGATACAATTTATGGAGTTACATTCATGGTTGTGAGTGCACAGCATCCAAAATTAATGGAACTCGTTACATATGAACAAAAACATGAAGTTGAAGAATTTTTAAGCAAGATTAAATCAACTTCTGAAAAAGATATTGAAGAACTTGAAAAAGAAGGTGCATTTACTGGAAGTTATGCAATTAATCCGGTAACTGGAGAAAAGATACCTGTTTATACTGGAAATTTTGTTATTGCAGATTATGGATGCGGTATGGTTATGGCTGTTCCAGCACATGATCAAAGAGATTTTGAATTTGCAAAAAAATACAACATTCAAATTAAAGTTGTAATTCAGCCAGATGCATTTGAGATAAATGCAGAAAAAATGTCAAGAGCTTACACTGCTGATGGAAGACTGGTTAATTCAGAAGAATTTAATGGATGGAGTAATAGAGAAGCTATTGATGCTATAACTGAACATTTTGAAAAAATAGGAATTGGTAAAAAAGTAGTTAATTTTAAGTTAA
>JAKLGF010000117.1 GCA_022710815.1 Patescibacteria group bacterium | reverse complement strand
ACAACCGAGGTCGCAGATGCGATCAAGGATATCGGTTTTGAGTACGCCATGAAATCCGGCACCACCATTGCGGTGGCCGATATCACCATTCCACCTGAAAAATACCAGATCATCGACACATCGCAAAAAGAGGTTGATAAGATCAATCGCGATTACAGACGCGGACTTCTAAAAGAAGAAGAACGTGACAAACTGGTTATCGAGCTCTGGAAAGATACGACCGAAGAAGTGGGAAAAGCGGTGCGCGCTGCGATGGATCCAAATGGCAACCTGTCCATCATGGCTTCATCCGGTGCTACGAAAGGCGGTTTTGGTCCGATCTCTCAGCTCGCCGGTATGCGCGGTTTGATGGCAGATCCTGCAGGCCGTATCATCCGATTGCCGATCCAATCCAACTTCCGCGAAGGGCTCACCGCGCTGGAATACTTCATTTCCACACATGGTGCCCGTAAAGGTCTGGCCGATACCGCTTTACGTACTGCTGATGCGGGTTACCTGACCCGCCGCCTTGTGGATATTGCCCAGGATATCATCATCAACGAAGAGGATTGCGGCACAGAAGCTGGTATCTGGATTCGCAAACAGGACGATATTGCCGGTCAGAAACTTAAGGAA
>JAKLGF010000116.1 GCA_022710815.1 Patescibacteria group bacterium | reverse complement strand
CAAGCGCCATTTTGAACTTTGAGTTGAGGAACTCGCTGGATGAATCTGGTCAAAGCGTAATTCAATTCTCCCAGATATGCGCCCTCATAACCATATTTAACGCTGACATCGTAAATCGCCTTGGCCAGATCGGTCTCAACGCCTGAGTCAACGTTGACTCCAGAAAGCAGGGACTGTAATGATTGCGCCACTTTCATAAAAACGGATTTGTAGACGGTGAGAAGAGAAAGATTATTGGAAATCTTGGCAACTATATCGTTAACCAGACGCTCTACAGCGGCGTCAAGAACTTCACGGTCAGTTGATTTCTCGTCCGTTTTTTTACTTGGAACGTAAGGCATAAGATTGAAGAATTTTTCTGGTGCGCACACTTGGGATCGAACCAAGGACCTCTGTCTTATCAGGACAGCGTTCTACCACTGAACTATGTGCGCTCGCAATAAATGTACTAAATTGGGCTTGCTGACGGAGCAATTGTCGGGGTAATCGTGGAAATCGGAGGGATACTTGATTCTAAGGTAGATGTAGAGGCGCTCGGCAAAGGAGTAATGGAGATAATCGGAGTAGTCGTAGCCGTTTCGCTTAAAGCAGGGGTTTCCGTCGGCGTCGGTGTTGCAGTCGTTAAGACGATGCCCAATTTATTTTGAATTTGTTCAAAACTTTTCAAATCAAATTGGGTAATGTTTTGCGTTCCATTATTGCCGACTTTGAAACTCTGATTAATCTTTCCGACAATGAAAGAAAGGTTGGAAATTAC
>JAKLGF010000115.1 GCA_022710815.1 Patescibacteria group bacterium | reverse complement strand
AATAATGGGTTGTTATTTTGGTGCGAATAGAGATAATTTTATTAAAAAAATAAATCAATATCAGGAATGTATACAAGTAGGGTTAGCACCTATTGTATGGGGAGTAGATCAATTTTTATTTAATTATTTGTTTGATTTTAATTTTGATGTTATTGATAATTCAAGAGTATTTGACTTATCTTCAAGTTTTTGTAAATATGAAAATGATTCTTTTTATACTCAAATAGTTCCACCATATGATATGAATTTTCATAAAGTTAGTGCTTATCATTTTGGCGCTTGTTTTAAAAGCCATATAAAAATTTTTTGTCTTGATGTATCTGAAGAAAATCTAAAATTTAGAAATAAACATCCTGATCTATATGAAAATCATTATCCATGAGCATATTTAAAAACGTTAATAAACGAGCGCCTATAACTTAATGGACAAAGTCTCTGCCTTCTAAGCAGATTATCCAGGTTCGATTCCTGGTAGGCGTAAAACGAACTTCATAGAAGTTCTAATATATATCAAGGAGTGAATATGAAGATTAAGTCTATGGCTGGTGGAAAGATGGTTCTTGAACATGTTGGCAGGGGGTGGGGTAGGAATTTTGAAGTGCTTGTTGATAATGATAGCCGGGCGTTTATCAAGCAGAATATTGGTAAGATTTGTTATGATAAAACAAATGATATTCTACGAGTCAAAGATGAAAACAAGTCTACTACTCTTGTTCGTGCTTTTGCAGAGAGTAGAAATGAAGATCTTCCTGGGTATAGAAATGTAATGTTCAAAGATGGAA
>JAKLGF010000114.1 GCA_022710815.1 Patescibacteria group bacterium | reverse complement strand
TTAGAGCACTTCGCTGGCAGCGAAGGGGTGAGGGGTTCGAATCCCCTCAGGTCCACCAAAACAAATGTACAAAGAAATTCATACATGCTGTTCTTTGTTTCACTGCTTAGTTCCACAAAACACGAAACTGTGTTCTTCCAATATATTTCTTTTTAATGTAAAATCATCCTCATGAGAGAGAAGTACAACCCTCAGGAAATAGAAAAAAAATGGCAAGAAAAATGGTATTCCTCCGATGTGTATCGAGCAAGGGACTTTGATGTAAATAGAGAAAAATATTATCTATTAGCCGAGTTTCCATACCCCTCTGGTGATTCTATGCACATGGGTCATGCTCGTAACTATACCGAAATGGATTCCTTGGCAAGATTAAGAAGGATGTTAGGTCAAAATGTACTGTATCCAATGGGTTGGGATGCTTTTGGTTTGCCAACAGAAAACTATGCGATAAAGATGAAAAGACCTCCACAAGAGATTACAAAAGAGAATATTGCTGCTTTTACAAGACAATTAAAAGCAATGGGATTCTCTTTTGATTGGAGTAGAGAGATAAATACAACAGATTCGGGATATTACAAATGGACACAATGGATTTTTCTTCAACTGTATAAAAAGGGCCTTGCCTACAAGGCGGAAATGCCTATCAATTGGTGTCCTAAATGTAAGGTAGGTTGTGCAAACGAAGAAGTTATTGATGGGAAGCATGAAAGGTGTGGAACTGAAGTAACTAAGAAGAAATTGAATCAATGGGTTTTAAAAATTACTGAATATGCAGATCGTCTTGCAGACGAATTAGACGAAACAGATTATTGGGAGAGTGTAAA
>JAKLGF010000113.1 GCA_022710815.1 Patescibacteria group bacterium | reverse complement strand
AATTGCATGACCGAAAATTTGATAAAGTTATAAATTTATGGGGCGCCGATCATCATGGCTATGTGGCCAGAATGAAACAAGCTGTGGCTATTGCTGATAAAATAGCTGATCATGTTATTGTTTCCATGCATTCAGGTAATGAATATGAAGAGATCGCTAGCAGCAGACAAAGAGAGTTTGCTCATATGGCTATTGAGGCTGGAGCAGACTTGGTAATTGGCCATCATGCTCATGTTGTTCAACAAGCAGAAGTGTATAAAGGGAAGTACATTTTTTACAGTTTAGGCAATTTCATTTTCGACCAAGAATGGTCCAAGGATACTAAACAAGGATTAATTGCCAGATTCTTTTTCAACAAAAAAGAGCTTAGAAATATTGAATTAAGGCCGACAATCATTTCAGATTATTGCCAACCTGACTTTGCTGATGGTCAGACTGGAGCTGACATTTTAAAGAGATTAGATATTGATTTAACCAGTCAGATTTTTATGGGGAAATAATCAATTGTGGATTTTTCATTTTTAAAATTAAGAATAATTTGGTATAATCTTTAAACAGAGAAGCAATTCTTTGTTTTTAGTTTTTATGAATGGAATGGATATAATTGCAAAGCTTAAACAAGTCAACCTAACTGGAAGAGGAGGGGCTAGCTTTCCAACCTATTTGAAATGGCAATCAGTTAAAGATGCTAATGGTTCTAAAACATATATTATTTGCAATGGCTCTGAAGGAGAGCTTAATGTTTACAAAGATAAGCATATTTTAGAAAATTACACTGAAGAAGTTCTTAATGGAATTAAGATCGCCTTGGAAACATTTCACAATGCCCAGGCGATTATTTATTTAAACAAGAAATACTATCCCAAGCTTAATCAAAAACTCAAGAAGCTAGCAGGCAAACTGCCCATTACTATATATAGGAAGACGGGGGAGTATATTGCTGGGGAAGAGACTACATTATTAGAAGCTATAGAAAATAAGCCCCATGAGCCTAGAATAAAGCCACCTTACCCAGCCCAAAAAGGGCTTTATGGCTATCCAACCCTAGTTAATAATGTAGAAACATTCTACTTTGTTTCTAAGATAGCCAAGGGACAATACAAAGGAGAAAAATTCTATTCTATTGCTGGAGACGTGAAACACCCAGGGACATATCTTTTCCCAGAAACAGCTACGATTAAAGAGATAATTAATAGAACCCATAACTGGCCCAAGCATGGACTATTTATGAAGTCTGATAACTTCTTTGTTCAAGCTGGAGGAGGGGCAACAGGAGAAATATTATTACCCAAAGAATTAGGAGTACCTATTAAAGGAGTAGGCTCAATTATTATTTACGATCGCAAGAAAACTGATTTGTATAAGCTCATGGAAACTTGGGCTGACTTCTTTGTTAAAGGTAATTGCGATAAGTGCGTTCCTTGCAGGGAAGGGAGCTATAGGATATTGGAAATGATTAAGCATAAGAAAATAGACAAAGAGAAATTGGAAGAATTGTATTTTGCTTTAGAGCAAACCAGTTTTTGTCCATTAGGGAAATCAATTCCCACAGCTTTTAGAAGTTTGATTAAAAAATTAGATATATGAGCGAAATGATTAATATCACAATTGATGGGAAGAAAATTAAGGCCAAGCCA
>JAKLGF010000112.1 GCA_022710815.1 Patescibacteria group bacterium | reverse complement strand
TTTACAACAGACCAAGATTGGAGAAGTATTGGATATTATCCAAAAGCACAGCCATGGAATAATTACCAATGTTTCTTTGTTTGATCAGTTTGTTAAGGATAATAAAAAGAGTTTGGGATTTAGAATAACTTACCAGTCCCAAGAAAAAACACTAACTAGCCAGGAAATAGACCAGGTTCATAGTGAGATTATTAAAGACTTAGAAAAAAATCAAAATTGGCAAGTACGCAAATAATATATGGCAAAAGAAAAAAACGAGAATTCATATTCAGCAAAAGATATTTATGTCCTTAAAGGACTAGAGCCTGTTAGAATGAGGCCAGGAATGTATATTGGTTCTACTGGAGTAGATGGTTTGCACCATTTAATCTGGGAAGTGGTAGACAACTGTATTGATGAGGCCATGGCCGGACATGCTAAGAATATTACAGTCAATCTTTTGCCTAATAACAGGGTTTCTATTGTTGACGACGGAAGAGGAATTCCAGTTGATATTCATCCTCAAACTAAAAAATCAGCCCTAGAAACTGTTTTAACTACTTTGCATGCTGGAGGAAAGTTTGATAACAAAGCTTACAAAGTTTCAGGAGGCTTACACGGAGTGGGAGTTTCAGTTGTTTGCGCTTTATCTACTTGGATGAAAGCAGAGGTTTGTAGAGATGGGGGACTTTATGCCCAGGAATACAAGAGAGGCAACCCTCAAGCTCAAGTGAAAAAGATTGGAAAGTGCCAGGGAAGCGGAACAACAATTGTTTTTGATGCTGATCCAGAAATCTTCAAAGAAATTCGCTATGATGCCAAGAAAATTTTAAGCCACTTAAGACAGCAAGCCTATTTAACCAGTGGAGCTAAGATTACTTTTTGTGATAAGAGAGAAGACAGAGATTTCTCATATACCTTTTACTTTGAAGGAGGCTTACGTTCTTACATGAAATATATCTTGGAAGACAAGACTATTTTGCAAAAAGAACCATATTATGCCAATGGAGAAAAGAATGGAATTGCTTGTGAAGTAGCTTTCCAATACACTCAGGAAAGGGAGGCCTATGAAGAAAGCTTTGCTAATAATATCTTTACTAAAGAAGGAGGAACTCATTTGACTGGTTTGAGATCTGCTTTAACTAGATTGCTCAATGATTATGCCCGCAAGAATGGATTACTCAAAGAAGCTGATGATAATTTCTCTGGAGATGATGTTAGAGAAGGATTTAATGGAGTTGTTTCTATTAAAATTGGAACACCTCAATTTGAAGGACAAACCAAAGGGAAATTAGGAAACCCAGAAGCTAAAACCGCTGTTGAAGCTTTAGTCGCTGAAACCTTGGCTGAATTCTTGGAAAAGAATCCTTCTGATTCTAGATCAATCATTGAAAATTGTTTGTTAGCTGTTAGAGCTAGAAAAGCAGCTAAAGCTGCTAGAGAAACAGTTTTGAGAAAAGGAGTTTTAGAAGGCTTGAGTTTGCCCGGGAAATTAGCTGATTGTTCATCCAGAGAAGCAGAAGAATCAGAATTGTATATTGTGGAGGGAGAGTCAGCCGGTGGTTCTGCTAAAATGGGCAGAGATAGAAAATTCCAAGCTATTTTACCTTTAAGAGGAAAGATTTTGAATGTGGAGAAAGTCAGGCTTGATAAAATGCTGGCTAATAATGAAATTAAGGCTTTGGTTGTGGCCATGGGAACATCTATTGGCCAAGACTTTAATATTGC
>JAKLGF010000111.1 GCA_022710815.1 Patescibacteria group bacterium | reverse complement strand
CAACCTAAATACTTAGCCGGGGTTCTTGATATAAATGCATCTCGTAAAGCCGCACGCTTTGTTCGCTTCTGCGATGCTTTCAATATTCCTTTGATTAACTTTGTTGATACTCCTGGGTATTTGCCAGGCAAAGATCAGGAGCATAAGGGGATTATTAGGCACGGAGCCAAGGTTTTGTATGCCTACAGTGAAGCTAATGTTCCCAAGATCAGCTTGATTATCCGCAAGGCCTTTGGAGGAGCATATATTGCCATGTGTTCTCATGAATTAGCCTATGACACTGTTATGGCCTGGCCAGGAGCCCAATTAGCAGTTATGGGCCCAGAACAAGCAGTTAAAATTATTTACAAAAGGGAATTAGTGGAAAGCAGGAACCCAGAGCAATTGGAAAAGGAAAAAATCAAAGAACTCAAAGAAAAATTCCTTAATCCTTTCCAGGCAGCCAAGGCTGGCCAGATAGATATGGTTATTGATCCTAAGAATACCAGGATTTATCTCTACAGGGCCCTAGAGTCTTTGTTGAATAAAAAGGAAGACAAAATACCCCGCAAACACGGGAACATGCCTGTTTAGCAGGCATGTTTTGGGCGGCTTGACCACGTATATCAAATGTGGTATCTTAAAGATGTTCCGCTCAGAAAGCGGAAATTTTAATTTAAGTTAAATAATATGGATTTAAAAGCTTTTAGCAGGGCTGTTGCCCAAATAGCTGAAGAAAAGGCTATACCTCAGGAGAAAATAATTGAGGTTGTTGAGGCATCAATAGCTGCTGCTTACAAAAAAGAATACGGCAAAAAAGGCCAAATTGTTAAGGCCGAATTTGACCCTAAATCAGGGGACGCTGTTTTCTGGCAGATTAAAATAGTGGTTGATCAGGAAATGATCTACTCTGAAGAAGAGTTAGAAGAATTAAGATCTAGAAGAGATGATCTTAAGGAAACCGAATCCGGACACATTGAAGGAGAAGAACAGAAAAAGATTGTTTTCAATCCTGACAAGCACATCATGATTGATGAAGCCAGAGCTATTGTTCCTGATATTGAAGTTGGTCAAGATTTAAAATTACCTTTGCCAGCTCAAATAGACTTTGGAAGAATTGCTGCTCAAACAGCTAAACAAGTTTTGTTACAAAAAATCAAAGAAGTGGAAAGAGATGCTGTTATGAGCCGTTTCCAAACTAGGGAAGGGGAAATAGTCTCAGGAGTTGTCCAGAGAATTGAACCTAGAGCTATTGTTTTGGATATTGGAAGAGCCTATGCTTTATTGCCAAAAGAAGAACAAGTCCCCGGAGAATTCTATAGACCAGATCAGAGAATCAAAGTGTATTTATTAAAAGTTGAAGACAGTCCCAAAGGGCCAACTATTATTGTTTCCCGCGCCCATCCTAAATTGATTACTAAACTTTTTGAGCTTGAAGTTCCAGAAATCGGAAATGGTCAGGTTAAAATCATGTCTATTGCCAGAGAAGCAGGTTATCGCACTAAAATAGCTGTTGCTTCTAGTATTGAAGGAGTTGATCCTATTGGTGCCATGGTTGGACAGAGAGGAACCAGAATCGCAGTTGTTATTAATGAATTAGGAGGAGAAAAGATTGATGTTGTTGAACACAGCGAAGATAATGATAAATTCATTGCCAATGCTTTGTCTCCAGCTAAGGTTATTGAAGTTAGATCAATGCCTAAAAACGTAGCCCTGGTTATTGTTCCCAAAGATCAATTATCTTTAGCTATCGGAAAAGGCGGGCAAAATGTTAGACTAGCTGCCAAGTTGACTGGATGGAAAATAGATATTAAGGTGGTTAATGAAGATGGAGAAGTGATTGAAGTTAATGCTGATGGGGAAATAG
>JAKLGF010000110.1 GCA_022710815.1 Patescibacteria group bacterium | reverse complement strand
CTACTGCCTTTTAGAAGAAATGGAAACTAGGAATTTTGTTATTATCGCCCATATTGATCATGGAAAGTCTACTTTAGCAGATCGCTTTTTGGAATTAACTAAGACTGTTCAAAAATCTGATCTTCAGCCTCAGTATTTGGATGCCATGTCTTTGGAAAGAGAAAGGGGAATCACTATCCGCATGCATCCAGTCAGCATGCAATATCATGATAGTGAAACCAAAAAAGACTATTTACTCAATTTGATTGATACTCCAGGACATGTTGATTTTGCCTATGAGGTTTCCAGGTCTTTAGCTGCTGTTGAAGGAGCTATACTTTTAGTGGATGCAGTTTCAGGAGTCCAGGCTCAGACAATTTCTAATTTAGAGTTTGCTAAGAAACAAGGATTGATCATTATTCCTGTGGTTAACAAGATTGATGCTCCTAATGCCCAAGTAGAAGAAACCATTTTGGAGCTTTCAGAATTATTGCAATGCGATAGCCAAGATATTTTGAAAATATCTGCTAAAAACGGAATTAATATTGAATCAGTATTAAGAGAGATTATTAAAAAAGTTCCACCGCCTCAAATCCAAGAACAAGAACCATTCAAAGCTTTAATCTTTGATTCTTTGTATGATTCATATAAAGGAGTAGTAGCCTATGTCAGAGTTATTAGCGGAAGCATTGGCAAATACCAGGGGATAAGCTTGATGCAAGTTGGGGCAGATAGTGAATCCAAAGAAGTAGGATTTTTCAAACCTCAATTTACTCCTCAAGAAATTCTTAAATCCGGACAAATCGGTTACATTGCCACAGGCATTAAAGATCCAGGAAAAGTAAAGATTGGAGAAACAATTGTTAAAAAAGAGGAACTAGTAAAATCCCAAACAGGAATACTGCCCAAAATTCAGCCTTGTTCTGGTTACAAAGATCCAAGGCCAGTTGTTTTTGCCAGTTTGTATCCGCACAGCAATGATGATTATGATTTGCTCAAAGATGCTTTGTCTAAGTTAAAATTAAATGATGCTTCGCTAATGTATGAGCCAGAATCCAAGCCCATTTTAGGCAGGGGATTTCGCTGTGGATTCTTGGGAATGTTGCATGTAGAAATTACAACCGAAAGATTAAGAAGAGATTTTGATTTAGATATCATTGTTTCTTATCCCTCTTTGGAATACAAGATTGTTTTGAAAGATGGAAAAGAAATGCTGATTTCTTCTCCAGTTGATTGGCCTGATCAGTCTTTAATTGAAAAAACTTTAGAGCAATATGCTTGGTTGGAAATTGTTGCTCCAGCTAGCTACTTAGGTCCAATAATGACTCTGATGGGAGAAATTGAAAATCAATATATTGGAACAGAATATATTGGTCAGCACAAAAAGATTGTTCTAATTTACGAGCTTCCTTTAAGAGAAATCATGATTGGATTCTTTGATAGGCTTAAGAGTGTAACTCAAGGCTATGCCTCAATGGATTACAAGATTCTTGACTACAGGGTTGCTGATTTAAAGAAATTAGAGATTCTTTTAAATGGAAGGAAAGAAGAAGGATTCTCTAGAATCTTTCCAGAACACAAGCTATATTATGAAGCTAGAAAATTAACTGAAAAGTTAAAAGAAATTCTGCCAGGACAACAAATTGCTATTCCTATTCAGGCAGTGGTTGGGAGCAAAGTAATTTCTCGCGAAACCAAACCAGGATTTAGAAAAGATGTTACTGGCTATTTATATGGAGGAGATATTACTAGAAAAATGAAATTAAGAGAAAAACAAAAGAAAGGAAAGAAGCTGATGCAGGAAAAAGGAGATGTCAGAGTTCCGCCCGAAGTATATTTAGAGATATTCAAACAAAATTAAAAACGCCCTTGGGGCGTTTTTA
>JAKLGF010000011.1 GCA_022710815.1 Patescibacteria group bacterium | reverse complement strand
AGATTGGAATCTCAGGAGTATGTTGGGATGTGTCTATGATGTATATCAAGATATATCCCGATGATGCTTTGGATGAGGGAGTCGAAAGTACTTCTAGTACCAGAATCTGCAAGGCAATTGATTTTGCCACCCAGAACAAAGCCAGGATCATTAATATGAGTCTTCTGACCTATACCGACCTCAAATGCATCAGAGAAGCCATTACTCGCTTTTTGAAAACAGGTGGGATATTAGTGGCTGCTGCTGGTAATGGAGAACGCCAAGATGGAATTGGTGAAGATGTGGACAAAGCAGAAGTTTATCCAGCTTGTTATGACTACACTGGAATAATTGCTGTTGCGGCCACAGATTTACAAGACAATCTGGCAGAATTCTCCAATTTCGGGCCAAGATCAATTGATGTAGCAGCTCCAGGAACCTATGTCTATTCAACAGGAGAGGGTATGCAATTTAATGATTCTTATCGCTATTGCCAAGGAACATCATTTGCTACTCCTCAGGTTGCTGGTTTGGCAGCTTTAATTTGGAGCTACAAACCAGAGTTGACATTCAAAGAAGTTAAATCTTTGATTCTGGACTTTGGTGATTCTTTACCATCTTTGGATCAAAAAACAGTTGCAGGAAAAAGAATCAATGCTTTCAAAAGCTTGAATCAATTAGCTCCCAAACCAGAGCTTTTGGACAAGTCTTGTTATGGAGGAGCTGTAATCTGGCACTATTCCTTTTTAGAACAGGAATATTATCAGACCAGAGACTTGGTAGCAATCAAGAATTTCTCTTGGCCAGAAGGCAAGATACTTCCAGACATTCAAAAGCCAACCAAGGAAGAAATCATCGATTTCTTAGACGACTGTTGCAGTCAAAACCTGGAGTTTGACCAATGTCTTGATTGTCCCTGATAAAAACAAAAAAAGGACAGATTTTTCATCTGTCCTTTTAATTTTGTAAAATCCAGAAATATTATTATAATGAGATAATTAATATGGCAGAATTTTTGAACAAAAGATCCAATGTCTGGATTGTTATTATTGTTGTTTTTGTAATTCTTTTGGCCTTTGGTGGGCCAATCAAGAATTTTACCTATAAAACCAGCCAATCTTTCAAAGAACAGATGGCTAATTTGGGAAGCAATACTACTGGATTTTTTTACATCTTTTCTGGCAATGCTATTAAAAAAGAAAATCAGGATTTAAGAAACAAAATCCAGGAATTAGAATACAAGAATAATATTTGTATTCAAACTCAAAAAGAAAATCAGGATTTAAAAGACGCCCTAGGCATTGGAATTGAAAAAAGCTTTAAACTTATTTCTTGTCAGATAATAGACAAGAGTTTGGCTAATGATTCTTTGACTATTAATAAAGGAGAAAAGGATGGAGTTTTACTGGGAATGCCCTTAATTACTCCTAGTTATGTGGTTATTGGAAGAGTAGTTAAAGTATTAGAGGATTATTCTCAGATTACTTTAATAACCAAGGCTAATAACTCTTTTAATGTTAAGATTCTCAAAGAAACAGTTATTTCAGAAAATGCTTCATCTTCAGAAACATCAACCCCAGTTGTCTCTACTAAGGCTGAATATGTTGAAACCATTGCCAAAGGCAGGGGTAATTTTAATTTGTATATGGATTTCTTGCAGAAAAATGTTGATTTTGCCTTAGGCCAGAAAGTATTTACCAGTGCTTTAGGCAATGTTTTTCCCAAGAATTTGCTAGTAGGTAAGATTGTAAAAATTAACAAACCAGATAATCAGGCTTTGCAAGAAATCAAAGTAGAACCATACTTTGATCCTAATATTGATTACAACACTCTTTTTCTGATTTTTCCTAAATAGTCATGGATAAAAGATTTCTTATCAGTTTTTTGTTAATAGCTCTGGCTGCTTTATTGCAAACCAGTTTTTTAGCATACTTTTCCTGGGGAGGAACTCCCATTCATTTACTTTTGATTATTGCTGTTTTGGAAATATTCTTAGGGCAAGAAACTAGAAGAGAGAAATCATTTTTCTTGTTTATGCTCTGCGGAATATTAATAGATACTAAAACAGTTTATCCTTTTGGAGTTTTTGCCTTTTTATGGATCTTTGCTTACTTAATTTTAATGTTTGCCATATTAAGAATGGAAAAAATGGTTTTTGGTTTTGCCATTGCCTTGGGATTGGCAATAATTTTACAAAAGATTTTGTTCTTTGCTCAGGATTGGTTCTTTCTGCATTCAGGAAGATTCTATTGGCCTAATTTCTGGCCAGAAATGATATATAATATTATTATCGGCTGCCTAGTCTACTATTTCTACAAAAAAATATGCCCAAAGGCCGGATAACAAGATTGAATAAGGATTTAGAACCCCAAGAAATACTTTTGGATGCTTTGTCAGCCAAAAGAGAAGTTGAAATGGGGAGATTTGAAGTTCCTTTATCTCAAATGATTTTAAAGATCATTTTTGGGATATTCTTGCTGTTAAGCTTTTTTTTAATAGCTAGGGCTTATCAATACCAGGTTGTTGATTATGCTAAATACAATCAGCTTTCTAGTAGAAATCAGTTTATCCGCAAATATCTTAATTCTAATCGAGGAATAATCTATGATCGTAATTACAAGCAAATTGTATTAAATACTGTTACTTTTGATATTGTCTGCGATAAGCCCAAATTCAATGATGAGAAATTAGAAAAGATTGCTTTGTTAATTAAAAAAGACAAAGAAGAGCTTAAAAAGAATTTAAAAGATGCTAACAATGAAATTACTGTTTACAAGAATCTTTCTCAAGATGATTTGGTTTTAGCCTATGCTCAAATAGCTGATGTTCCTGATTGCCAAGTAGCTAAAAGGGAAGTTAGGCAATACCAAGATGCCATGGATTTTGCCCATATCATTGGATACAAGAAAGATGAAGGAACTGGAATGGGCTTGGAATATGAGTATGATGAATTCTTGAAAACTACTCCTGTTCAGATCAGACAGGAAAGAGATGCTCATGGGAAAATATTGAGCGAAGAAAGAATTGAGGCCCCCGAACCAGGGAAAAACTTGGTGTTAAATATTGACTACGATCTTCAGAAAAAGATTTATCAAATAATGAGCCAGAAGATTTCTGAAATTGGCGCTCCTTCTGGAGCTGGAATTGCCATTGATCCTAGGGATGGATCAGTCTTAGCCATGGTTGCTATTCCTGGTTTTGATAACAATCTCTTTTCTAAAGGAATGAAGCAGGAAGAATGGGAAAAATTAATTACTGACAGAAGAAATCCTTTAATGAACAGGGCTATTGCTGGGTATTATCCAGCTGCTTCTACTATCAAGCCCTTTATTGCCTATGCTGCCTTAAAAGAAGGAATTGTTAATGAACATAGTGTTTTGGATTGTCCTCAGGAATTGTGTTTGGTTAATCCTTATTCTGGGAAAAAACTTTGTTTTGTGGACTGGAAATATCATGGCTCAGCTGATTTAAACAAAGCTATTGCTGAATCAGTTAACCCATATTTCTACAAAGTTACTGGCGGCTGGGATAAGTTCAAAGGAATGGGAATAGACAAATTAACCAAATACTTAGATTTATTTAACTTTGGAAAAGAAACTGGAATAGATATTAAAGGAGAAAAAGCTGGGAATCTTCCTACTCCTGAATGGAAAGAAAAGAAATATGATCAAAAATGGAGCGTGGGAGATACTTACAATCTTTCTATTGGTCATGGATTCATTCAAACCACTCCTATTCAAATTGCCAATGCCTATGTTCCTTTGGCTAATGGTGGAACAATGTACAAACCACACATTGTCCAAAAGATTGTTGATCAAGACAAGAATGTAATTAAAGAAATTCAACCCGAAATCGTTAAAAAAGATTTCTTAGATCCTGTTGTTTTAGAGAAAGTGAGAAAAGCCATGATTGAAACAGTTAATTCTCCAGCTGGAACTGCCCATGTTTTAAGCAATTTGCCAGTTCAGGCAGCTGGAAAAACAGGAACTGGAGAAACTTCCAGAGATGGAAGATATGATATCTGGATATCAATTTTTGCCCCCTATGAAAACCCAGAAATTGTTTTAGTTTTAATTGCTCAAGAAGTTCCTAGTGGAAGATTCTTTGTTGGTCCCGCTTCCTATGAAATACTTAATTGGTATTTTACTCGTAACAATACTTCCACTTCTGATATCTCCAGCTCAACTGTTACTACTACCCAGACTTCTTCACCTGATATCCCAGCCCCTTCCTATGAAGCTCCCATTAGTCCTGAAGATCAAATACCAGGATTGTTTAATAACCAAGAACAATGAAAACAAAAGCTCTCGTTCTATTATCGGGTGGTTTGGATTCGCTTCTAGCTGCCAAGGTTTTGCTTGATCAGGGAATTGATGTTACTGGTTTAGTTTTTTGCGGATTGTTTTTTACTCCAGATCAGGCTAAGAAAATGGCTGCTCAATTAGAAATCAATTTGAAAATTGTAGACTTTTCTCAAGAACATTTGAATATTGTTTTAAAGCCTAAATATGGTTATGGCAAAGGAGCCAATCCTTGCATTGATTGCCATATTTTAATGTTAAAAATGGCTAAAGAGATAATGCAAAAAGAAGGGTATGATTTTGTTGCCACGGGAGAAGTAATTGGTCAAAGACCAATGTCTCAATCAGCTAAGAAAATTAAGCTAGTTGAACAAGAAGCCGACTTAAAAGGATGTTTATTGCGTCCACTTTGCGCTAAGAACTTAGAACCAACTATTGCTGAGAATAAAGGGTTGGTTGATAGGGAAAAGCTTTTGGATATTACTGGCAGATCACGTAAGAGGCAGAATCAATTAGCAATTGATTCTGGAATAAAGGAAATGCCATCTCCTAATTCTGGATGTATTTTAACTGAAGTTAAATTCGGAGAATTGGTTAGAAAGCTTAAGAAAATGAAAAAGAAGGCTTCAGCTAATGACATCTTAATGCTTAAAACTGGGAGGCATGAGTTTGTAGGAGATTGTTTGTTAATAATCTCACATAATCAAGCAGAGGGGCAGGAACTAGCTACCTTGATCCAACCAGGAGATATTTCAATTGAAAGCTTGAATTATCCTGGGCCTTTGGCTGTGATTAGGTCTTTTGGAGATAATACCCAGGCTATTCTTAGAGCTAAGGAAATAGTCAAGCAAAGAAGCAAAAAGGGGGCAGAAAAGCAGGATTTTGAGTACAAAATACTCAATCATTGACTTAAAGATTCTTGTTGGTATAATTAACCATTCCAAAAACTATGAGCAAAATTTTAACCCAAGAAGGGTTTGATAATTTAAAAAAGGAGCTGGAAGAATTAAAAGGCCAGCGCAAAGACATTGCCTTAAGACTTAAAAAGGCAGTTTCTTACGGAGATTTATCTGAAAATGCTGATTACCAGCAAGCTAAAGAAGATCAGTCTTTCTTAGAAGGAAAGATTGTAGAAATTGAAGATATTCTCAAGAATGCCGAGATTGTTAAAGCTACTGGAGGCAAGGGAATGGTTCAGATTGGATCAACTGTAACAGTTGATGGCAATCGCAGAACAGATTCTTACAAAATTGTAGGAGCAGAAGAATCTAATCCTGTTGAAGGAAAGATTTCTATTGAATCTCCTATGGCTAAAGAATTAATGGGAAAAGCAGTTGGAGCTGAATTTGAATTGCTTACTCCTTCTGGAAAAAAAGTTAGCTACAAGATTACTAAGATTGAATAATTTTATTACAAAAGAACGCCCTAAGGTTTTATCCTTGGGGCGTTTTTATTTCTAATTTGAGGACGATTTTCAGGTAGAGGTTAGTTAATGGCTGTGTACCTCTCTTCTGATTACTTTGATGATGTCAGCAAGATGTTCTTTACCAAAAGGAAGATAATTCCTTTTGATCTTGAACAAATGCATGTCCTTGGAGTTCTCATCTGGGAGAGCTGATTTTCCGCAAACAAGAACTGAGCCATAGAGACTGCCGTTGCGACCCTGGAGAAGAGAAATTGCATTTACGATTCTTCCATAGGCGCCATGGTCGGGGCAGTGAGCAATGATGCGAACAGACATTTCTTGATTGTCTTCTGCTGTGAAGATTTTGAGCTCATTCTTCCCGAAATGCTCAGTTTCTGTATGGTTGCTCTTTTCCAGCAATTTTCGCCAAGAAGCAAGCTCTTTGTTGAAAGCCATTGCTTGTCCTAGCTTTCTTACATCAACCATTTCTGCGTTCTTAGGCAGTGTCATTGTTGCCTCCATCTTTTTGCCGTCCTTTCAAATATGTATTTTTGACTTTTTGCTAATCATATTATATCATACCATTGTCATATTGTCAACAGGGAAAAAGCCTGAAAAATTAAGGTTTTTTGGCTTAGGCTATATTTTGACAATCAGATTGTTTGTGGTATGGTGGAAATAGACACAAGAGAGCATTCTTGTTTAACAAAGGAGGAACAAGTGAAAAAGACAATATTACTGATAACAGTGGTTTGTCTGGTAAATATGTTTTTCCCCAATTCAATTGGAGGAGAAACTAAGTCTGTTGTTCCGGATTTTGCAATTGTATCTCCGGAATGTTGGTTTACCAGCAATGATTCAATTCTCAAAATTGAATACAGCTTGGCTGAATTCAGGCCAGAAGTTCCTAATCAAAAAGTTTTGTTGCAAGTTTGGCTCTTGAATGCTCCGGTATTTCCTGTGCCTGATTGGTGCGACAAAACCTATTACCTCACTCAAACTCGTTTTGCTAAACTCTTTGACAATGAATTCAATAGTTTTGTCAAAAAAGAAAACGAAATTTGGGAAATAGAGCTTAAATTGCCCAAATCTGGCAATGAGAAGTTGAGCTATCAGCTTAATCTTGAGCCCCGCTTTGATTATTTACTCCAACTAATCTATGTTGATAATCATGGCAACAGGACTCAAACAGGATACAAGCTGATTGGAGGAAACTGGTTGGAGCTTCCCAAACGATCCTATGTCACTACTTGGGCTGGCAAGATTACCAAAAACAGTATTGATGTTTTTGCTTTGCCCGGAGACTTTGATTTTGATAAAAAAGAAATGGCCAATGTAACACTGACTGTCTGGGACAATGAAAAGCTAATTCCTAACATTGTCTATCAGAAAGGGGTGTCTATAACAATCATTGCTGATCCAACAAAAAAGCCCCATCCTTGGTACAAGCCAGACAATGTTTTGTTTGCAGTCTCGAATTTACTTCCTGACCACGAATACAAAGCTCAGATGGCAATAACCATTTCCAATGGTCGAATCCTAGTAGCTAAAGAATTCAAAACCCTTAAGTAACTTGTTGTAAAAAGAAAAAGCCCCTTGTTTTACAGGGGCTTTTAATTTTGAGGAAGAATTATTGATTCAAAAGCTTTGCTACCGCCAGCTTTATTATCTCATCCAGACTATGTCTGTTTCTGTCTAGAGATAGATAAAAGTCGCGTAACGGTCTTTCTATTGCATATCCAGTGCTGGCCGGGTCAGAGAAGAAAATTAGAGATTCTTTTAGAGTTAAGAATTGGGACGCGCTCAATGTTTTTTCTAGATCTCCGTAATATTTGTAGAACATAAAATGATTGAGCTCGTGAGCAATAACGGAAAGACTATGCTTGCGCCATAAATTGATTCCTGTGGTATTCCATGTTTGACGATAAGAATTCTTAGAGATAAAAAAGAATTCATTTTCTTTAGGATTGTCATCGCACATTGGAGCCGAGGTGGCATAGGCAGAAATATTGTTGAAATCAAATGGTTTTTGATAGAGATATTCTAAAAAGCTTATCACTTGATTTCCAACACATTTGTGCCACAAGTCTTCTATTTCGCTTGTTTGCCCGATCATTGCCAAGACATTGTTTACATTCTTGGGAAGATCCATCCAATTCTTGATGTTCTTTTCCATGGTTTCATTTGACGAATTCTTGATCACTGAGACCAAATCCGGATCAAATGTTGATAATACCCATTCATTGTTTACTAATCCCGAGGAGTCTTCAAGGATTATAGCAATATTTTTGGCATCCATGGATGTGCTATAGGAAAAAGTTATAGCGCCTACTTTATTGTTCAAAGTTCCTCCTTATATTTTTTTGATAGGCGAAAAGCCTAGGTTTGTGCTATTTTTATTATAGCATGCTATTGACATGCTGTCAATGGAAGGGTATAATACAGGCAGCAGGATGGCGACCTTAACGCTTAGCTTTTTGAAAGGGAAGCATAATGGTAAATAAAACACTGGGAATTATTTTAGGCTTTACTGGGATAGGCTGTATTGGAATAGCCGCGATCAGTCTCCAAGCCAATCCCAATTTGCAGGCAATTGTTGGGATGATCGGAATAATTTTCTTTTGGATCGGCGTTTACCTTATCATATCCAAAAGATCAAAATAATAGATCTAATTATCAAAATAAAAGCTCTGTATTAAGTACAGGGCTTTTAATTTTGACTTTTAACCTCAAAAACTATATCATAAAATATATTTAATACCATGCCCAATATTGAAGAATTAAGAGATAACAGGCTCAAAAAATTAAATTCCTTACAAGGGAGGGCTATTGATCCATTTCCCATATCGACCAAGCGCACTCATACTATTGCCCAAGCTATTAAGGATTTTACTAAAATCTCCAAATCCAAAAAGGAGATTGTTTTAGTAGGAAGGGTCATGTCTATTCGTAGGCATGGAGCCATTGCTTTTATCAACTTCATGGATGGAACTGCCAAGATTCAAGGTTGTTTACGTATTGATACCATGGGAGAAAAGAGTTATGAATTCTTCTTTGATCATTTTGACATGGGCGATTTCATTGAAGCCCAGGGCAGTTTGATTACCAGCAAAACAGGAGAAAAAACTTTAAGTATTTCTGATTATAAATTTTTAGCCAAATCATTGCTTCCTTTGCCAGAAAAATGGCATGGCTTGCAAGATATTGAAGAAAGATACCGCAAGAGATATCTGGATTTGATTTTTAATATTGAACAAAAAGAAAGATTTGTTTTGAGATCAAAGATTATCAACAACATTCGTGAATACATGGTTAAAAAGGGCTTTATGGAAGTAGAAACTCCCATTTTACAACCTTTGTATGGCGGAGCTAAGGCCAGGCCATTTAAAACCCATTTAAATGCCTTTGATATGGATGTTTTCTTGAGAGTGGCTCCAGAATTGTATTTGAAAAGATTAATTGTAGGAGGATTTGAAAAAATATTTGAATTAGGAAAGTGTTTCCGCAATGAAGGAGTAGATAAGTCCCATAATCCTGATTTCACTATGATGGAATTCTATTGGGCCTATGCTGATTACAAGGAAATGATGAAGTACATTGAAACAATGCTTTTTGATATTGTTAAAAAAGTATACAAAACAGGAAAGGTTACAATCGGAGACAATGTTGTTAATTTCAAACCACCATTTCCCAGAATTGAATTCAATGATTTATTAAAAAAATATGCCCATATTGAATTTGATGAAATGAATCGCGATGCTATGGCTGCTAAAGCCAAAGAATTAGGAGTGGATATTGAAAAAGGATCAGGCAAAGCTGAAATTGCTGATGAAATCTACAAGAAGTATTGCAGACCTCAGATTATTCAACCAACTTTTATCATTCATCATCCTTTAGGATTTCAAACATTAGCTAAAAGAAAGAATGAGAATAGATTGGCTAGTATTCAATTGATTATTGCTGGAACAGAATTGGTTAATGCCTTTTCTGAGTTAAATGATCCAGTTGAACAAAAAGCTAGATTTGATGAACAGCAGAAATTATTCAAGCAAGGATTTTCTGAAGCTCATCAAAGTGACCAGGAATTCTTGGAAGCTTTGGAATATGGCATGCCTCCTTGCGCTGGATGTGGAATAGGGGTAGATAGATTGATTATGCTTTTGACTAATTCAACTAATTTAAGGGAAGTCATTCCATTCCCAACAATGAAGCCCAAGCAAGAGATAATTTAAGCATTAAAAAGCCCCCTCATTTGAGGGGGTTTTGTTTTTGACAAAAAGGCAAGAATATGCTTGAGTACATTTGTCAAACAATTAATTGTTGTTTTCCAACAAGGAGGAATAAATGAAGGATAGGGAAAACGGAATCAGGATACTATGCCTGGACATTGGAGCAACCAAGATTAGGATGGCTTTGATTTTCCATCACTACGGAGAAGAATTGGGTCAAAGCATTCTAGCTGATGTAACTTTCCCAGCTCCTGATTCTCCAGAACAACTGGAAGCAGACATCAAAGATCACTGGGAAAAGATGTATTGTTCGGATTTTGATGTTGTTGCTATTAGTGCTGCTGGGACCCTGGACCGCGATCGAGGCCGAATGATCAAATTGTCCAACAAGCCGCTTTGGAAAAACATTGATTTCGTGAAAATATTTGAGGGAATAAGCTCAGAGATTTACATTGAAAACGATGCCAATGCTGCTGTTCTAGCTCACTATTATTTAACCAATGATTT
>JAKLGF010000109.1 GCA_022710815.1 Patescibacteria group bacterium | reverse complement strand
CGAATCCGAATCCTTTTGCTCTACCAGACATCTTGTCAGTAATAATTGTTGCTGACTCAACGTTTCCAGCTTTAGCAAAAAAATCTCTGAGAGTGCTCTCAGTTGCGCTGAAAGGCAAATTTCCTACGAATAGTTTTTTAGCCATTTTCGTTTTGTGCTTACTTTATAAGTAAGGTGACCATTCTTCTTTTAGCATCTATCTGCCATTTTGGGCTGGCAAACCTTTATTTACGAAAGCGGCTAATTGAGAGAATAACTTACTAGATATAGTTATATCACAGATTACTAACCGTGTCAAGCTATCAAAAAAGCCCCCTAAAAGGGGGCTTTTAGGGAGTTTTATGGCCAAGGCTTTCCATCAAGGTAAACTTTCTCTAAAACAGCATTACCATTGCTATCAACTTTAACTTTAGCAAATACTTCTTTGTTCCAAAAGTTAATATCACGGCCAGTTCCTTCGGGGATATAATAATTCTCTATTCCATAAATAATTGATCCTAACTTCATTTTTCCCTTTATATAAGTTACTTCCTGGTCTGTGCTCGTCCTCTCCATTGTTTTTCCTATTTTCCCACAAACAGACCAATAGGGATCGTAATTGGAAGTGCGACATAAGGGGACATAAACATCATCTCCTTCTTGTAATGAATCGTCTCCGTAATATCCTCGATTAGAAATATCAAAAGAAAAAACAATATAATCTCCACGAATTGGATCAGTAGGATCAACTGGCCTGATTCTCAAGAAAATTTCCTTTCCGCTTGAGGCGATTGAGAAATTAAAAAGAAACAAAGCAGAAATAATGATTACCTGAACAATAATGGCTAATAAGAATTTTTGTGGTGCTGACAAGTTTGGCATAGTTTATTTTTTAATTTAATTAGCCTCTCTAGTTTTCAAATCGGCTAGCATTTTCCTGCGAGCCCTTTCCAAAAGCAAACCCAGGATGAAAAAGGTGACTCCAGCTCCAATAAAGTAAGCACTGCGATCCAGGAAAGAGAACCAGTCAAAATATTTAATAATTACCACGAAGAATACCAGCCAAGTTCCGAAATTAATATACCAATCTTGGCCTTTATAGTACCCCATAATCAACACTCCTACTGCTTCGAACAAAAGAAGAAGGTTGGCAATAATTAATGTAACAGTAGAAAACCCTTCTGTTGTTCCAGCCAAAGCATTAATCGAAAAAACGACTAAGGCAATTAAAATAAAAATATTTTCTGCCATCATCATTTTTCTATTCTTATTATTAATCCAGAGCAATGCAATTATAAGCAGAGAGAAAATTACAAAATAAGTCATTAATACTGAGCCATAATAGCTTATCGGTACAGAGTCCCTTAAGAATTCGGAATTCAAAGACAAAGAGAATAATTCCATAACAGAAACTATTATTCCCCAAATAAGATACATTGTTGAAAGTCTCTTTTCTTCCACTTTTCCTTCATGAAATCTCCCAAGAAGATAGAAAATGATTCCAATAAACAAATACGAAATCACAATTGAAACAAATCCGACTCCGCTACGACCAATGATCTGAGTCGGGTTAACAATCCACAATGCAACAATTTGCCAAAAGAAAGAAATCATAAAGCTGATCATCCCCCAAATTATTCCGGAAATAATCTTGAATCTGTATCCGATAAAAAAGCACAGAGCTGAAATGAATAACAATATATACTGACCATCAATAGGAGTAGAAAGATTTTGATTCAATTTCAAAAGAAATATCCAAGAAAAGCAGATCCCCAAAAAAGTAAAGAATTGAATAGCCATGTCTTGAGGAGAAACAGCTAATTTCAAATACCAATTAGGGCCATCTCCCCTATTCTTCTTTTGAGCTGATTTGATTAACTTGATAATCAACCAAATTGGCAAAAGGGCCAGAAGAAGCCCAACAATAATATAGATGATGATATAATAAACAAATGATTCGTACATATGTTTTAGAAATATCCCTTATTTTTAAATTCGTC
>JAKLGF010000108.1 GCA_022710815.1 Patescibacteria group bacterium | reverse complement strand
AGTTGGGATTATAGGGGTTGTTATATTCTTTGCAATTAAGAATATTCTTAAATTGCAGGGAGTTGTTAATGAATATAACGACGGAGGCAATTCTCCCTTTTTCTGGATCTCAACAATTATGATAATAGCTGTTGCGGTTATTGTGGTTTGGAAAACAAGCAAATAGTTCTTAGTTTATACTAATTATTAAAATAGCCTAATCGCGATGCGATAGGCTGTTTTTTGATTAGTACCCCCTGTGGATAACTTGTGGATAAAACCGTTTGTAGAGTGTTGACCTAAGATACAAAAGTGGGTAAAATAGATAGCAAGGTGGATAAAAGTGGATAATCTGTGGATAACCACCCCAAACTGTTGATAACTAAAATGTTTATTGGCGAATACCAACACAGCATAGATATTAAAAAAAGACTGGCCATTCCAGCCAAATTTCGCAAGGGTTTAGATGAAAAAGCAGTGATCACAAAAGGAATTGAAAAATGTTTAGTAATTTATCCAGTTAATGAATGGGAAGATATTGCTGCCAAAATGGGCAACTTGCCATTAAGCCAAAAAGAAGCTAGATCATTTGGAAGAATGTTACTGGCCGGCGCATCTGAAATTGATTTTGATAAATTAGGAAGAGCTTTAATTCCATCATATTTAAAAGAATATGCAGGATTAGAAAAAGATGTTACAGTCATTGGTTTGCATAATCGCATTGAAGTTTGGGATACTAAAACCTGGAATGATTACAAGAATGGAATGGAGCCTCAAATGTCGGACATGGTCGAGAAATTAAAAGACTTAGGAATCTAATAATGCACAAACCAGTATTGACCCAAGAGGTTTTAAATATATTTGATCCTCAGCCTGGAGATAACTACATTGATTGCACATTCGGATTTGGAGGACATGCTCAAGAAATCCTGGAAGCTACCAAGCCCAAAGGAAAATTGCTAGGAATTGAATGGGATGAAAAAGTCTTTAAAGAAGATCAGAAACAATTCAAAAGCAATAAACAACTGATACTGGTCAATGACAATTACGCCAATTTAAAAAAGATAATCGATAAGAACAAATTTGGAAAAGCAGATGGGATATTATTAGACGTAGGAATATCTAGCTGGGACATTGAAGAATCAGAAAAAGGATTTTCCTTCCGCAAAGAGGAAAAGCTAGACATGAGATTCAATACCAAGAATGACATTACAGCTAAAGGAATAATCAACAACTGGAATCAAGAAGACTTAGAAAAGATATTCAAATATTTCGGAGAAGAAGGATTTGCCAGACAAATTGCCAGAAGAATAATCCAAGAGCGAGACATTAAACCAATTAACACCACCAACGATCTAGTAGAAGTAATTGCCAAAAGTGTTCCCGGCTTTTACCGAAGAAACCCCAATTTCCCAGCCAAAATATTTCAAGCCTTAAGAATCGCAGTCAATGGGGAATTAGACAATTTAACAAAAGTTCTCAGCCAAGCAGTAGAAGCATTAAACAAAGGAGGGCATCTAATAGTCATATCATTTCACTCCTTAGAAGACAGAATTGTTAAAAACTATTTCAAAGAGCTAAAGGCTAACAATACAGCCAAAGTATTAACTAAAAAGCCACTAACAGCAACTTTAGAAGAAATTAAAAATAATCCGCGCTCAAAACCTGCCAAGTTAAGAGCCATACAAAAATTATGAAAAAAGTAACACAAGCAATCTCAATCGCAATCCAATCATTAAATACCAAGGCCTTGTTTGTAGCCGGAGTAATAATGGTTTTAATCCTGGTTTGCACCTACATTGCCCAGGTTATGATTAATAGCGGATTAAGCCACAAGGCTTCAGAAGCCCAGCAGGCATTAGTTTCTGTTTCTTTAGAAAACCAAAACTTTGAAACTTTGATCTCAGATAACTCTACCCAAGACTCTGATTTGGCAGCAGCAGGCAGTGGTTCACCATAAGCGTAGAGGATCAGTGCAGCCCCAACAACAGGGTCGAACTGAGCCATCCACTCTTTCGTTGTGTTGCCATACTGAGTAAGTTCACT
>JAKLGF010000107.1 GCA_022710815.1 Patescibacteria group bacterium | reverse complement strand
AACTCCCAAGCCCGCCCCAGTTCCAGCTGGCAATACTCAAGTTAAAGTAGCTCAGCCTAAGAATCAGCCAGTAGTAACAACTACTCAAGTAGCAGGGCAGACTAGGGGAGAAAATATTGTTCCTAAAGTAATAGACAAAGAAATTGCTCCTGCTCCCAAGAATCCTAGCATACAAGACAAGATCTTAACCTTCTTGGTTGTTGATTTGAACAATTGGGTTAAGAGAATTATCTTTGTCTCTATTATTATCTTTTTAACAGTCTTTTTGATTAATCTAGTTTGCTATTTCCGTTGCCAGAGACCAGAAGCTGCTTTAAAAGTTTTGTTCTTCTTGTCAGTTTTGACTGCTGTCTATTTCCTAGACAAGCAGGCAGTATTGCAATTGATTCCTCATGAATTCATGATTCTGTAATTGTTATGAATAAAGAATTTTTTAATTCCGAAATTAAACCATTAATTCGTCCCTTTTTAATAATCTTTGTCATTTGTTTCTTTGTTTTTAATTGGGACAATGTGGGTTGGATTTTTAATCGCAGAGCCATAGAGGAAAACTTGAACCAAATGCTGGCCAAAGATATTGGAGGAATTTCCATGACTTTTGAGCAAGCAATGCAGGGAGGGAATATTAGCACAACGACTCAAGTCAAAACCTATTCTTTTGAAAATGCTGTTCTCAAGATTCCCAAAATTGATTTTGAATACGAAATAGCTTTTCCTCAGAATTTAGAAGAGGAAACAATTTCTAAGGCCTTAATGGCCAAGGTTATGCATTATCCTACTGCTGCTTATCCTGGAGAAAAAGGAGATGTTGTTTTGCTGGGCCATAGCGCTCCCAATTCTTGGCCTCCTAATTACAGAGTTTTTAACAAAATTGATCAATTAGAAGAAGGAGATATTTTAATCATTCATTTTAATAACCAAGACTTTAGCTACAAAGTGGTTAAAAGCTTTTTGATTACTCCTGGAGAACCTATTCCTCCTTCTGATCGGGGAGACCACTTAGTTCATCTTTTAACTTGCTGGCCAGTAAATACTGGTAACAAACGCATGGTAATTGAGGCTGTTTTAATGAATTAAGTCTTTAAATCTTTACCTTA
The DNA here is from genome assembly GCA_022710815.1 of Patescibacteria group bacterium. Taxonomy (GTDB): domain Bacteria; phylum Patescibacteriota; class Minisyncoccia; order Minisyncoccales; family JAGOPM01; genus JAKLGF01. The sequence continues at coordinate 938 of JAKLGF010000107.1, read as the reverse complement.
GGGCTATTCCAAGAATAGCCCTTTTGTGGTATAATCTGCCCGACATGAAAGACGACTTTTTGGAACTCAAAAAAGTGCAGGAAAATAATTTGAAGGGCATTAGCCTGAAGATTCCCAAAGACAAATTGGTGGTTTTTTGCGGTTTATCTGGATCAGGAAAATCATCTTTAGTCTTTGATACTATTTATGCTGAAGGCCAGAGAAGGTATTTGGAAAGTCTTTCTTCTTATGCCAGACAGTTTTTAGGAGGAATTCAAAAGCCTGATGTAGAAAAGATTGTAGGATTATCTCCAACTATTGCTGTTAATCAGAAAACCATTTCTTCTAATCCTAGATCAACAGTGGGAACCATTACTGAAATTTATGACTATTTGAGATTATTATATACCCATGTTGGAACCCCTTATTGTCCCAATTGTAATATCTCTTTAACTTCTCAGAATGCCATTCAAATTACAGAAAAGATTGCCCATTTGGCTCAAACTAATGATTTATATATCTTAGCTCCTGTTATTGTCGGCCAAAAAGGAGAACACAGAGGAATCTTAGAAGAAATATTTCATTCAGGTTGGCCTAGAGTCAGGATTGATGGAATTTTTTACAACACCTCTGAAGCTTTAAACAAGAATTTAGAAAAGAACAAAGCTCATACAATTCAAGTATTGGTTGATGAAATCAATATGCAGGATTATCTTAAGGTGGTTAAAGGGCTTAATACTGATAAAAATATTTCTAAAGTAGAAAAAGAAGCGCTTAATACCAAGAAGAACAAGATCAAACATTTGTTAGCTCAGGAAAAGGATAGAATTTTGGAAGCTGTTAAAAAAGCAGCTGAAATTGGCAAAGGCAGAATAGTAGCTTTGACTAATGACAAAAAAGATCCTAAAGAAACCTTATTCTCAGAATTAGCTGCTTGTCCTAAATGTGATTTCTCAATG
>JAKLGF010000106.1 GCA_022710815.1 Patescibacteria group bacterium | reverse complement strand
AGCTTACATGTTCAAGGAAGAAATGATTAACAATGCTGAAATTCAGGACTTTTTTAAAGCAAAATAGTTTTGGCATTAGACATATTTGATAAAGCTTTCTGATAAAGAAAGCTTTTCTTTTTTCATATATTTCCTTTATGGTGTTTTTGGTATATATTAATATATAGCAGAATAATGCCAAAATCAAGACATTACAAAAAGAAGAAAGGGCCAGGATTCTGGATCTTTATCATATTTCTTTTGGTTGTTTTTCTGGGTGTTACCAATTACAGGCTCTACAAAGAAAGCCGCCAATTGCGTGGCCAGGTTGATTTCCTAGAGGGCGAAGTCAAAAAAATGCAGGGCAAGAATAGTGTTTTAAAAACCCAGGCCAAAGATATTCTAGATAGCAATTACCAAGAGCAGGTTTTGAGAGAAAGGAATATGTACAAGAAAAAAGGGGAAGAGATTATTGCTTTTGCTCCTGATGTTTTGCAAAAGATAAAGTCTATTAATGCAACTAACACTACTTCAACCTGGCAAGGAAAGATTGGAGAGTTTGGAGCCCAAGCCTGGACAAGCATTAGTAATTTCTTTAATATGCTTAAAGAAAAGATAAATGAGCTTTGGTAGTGCGGGTATGGTATAGTGGCATTACGTAACCTTCCCAAGGTTGAGACGAGGGTCCGATTCCCTTTACCCGCTCCAGTATTTGAAATCCCCATTGGGGGATTTTTTGTTTTCCACAGATATTATGATATTGATTTTTTTATTTATGGTATACTGAAAGCAATAAGCACTTTTTATATGCCTAATGAAGTATTAGTTAGTTACATTAAAAAACAACTCGATAAAAATATTTCTCAAGAGCGTGTGCGCCAAGCTCTTGTGGCTGCCAAGTGGAGAGAGCAGGACATTATTGAAGCTTTTGATGCGATCAACAAAGCTTCTGCTCCTGCCCCAGTTGTAAAGCCAGTAGAACCAGTAGTTCCTAAAGTTGAACCAGTTGTTCCAAAAGTGGAACCAATTGTGCCTAAGGTAGAACCAGTAAAGCCAGTTCAGCCTGAGCCACCAATACAAAAGCCGCAGCCAGTTGTGCCACCAGTGCAACCAGTTGCTCCTAAGCCAGCTCCAGTTGTTCCAAAAGTGGAACCAATTGTGCCCAAGGTAGAGCCCAAACCAGAACCACCCAAGCCTGTACCTCCTCCAGTAATGCCTAAGCCCCAACCAGTTGTACCACCAGTCCAACCAGTAATGCCCAAGCCAGCTCAACCTCAATTAGAAGTTACAACTTCTGATTTGAATTATGAGCCAGAGAAATCTTCTTCAGGAATAGGGAAAATGATAGTCCTAGTTGTTGTTATTATCTTAATTGCTGTTGGCATATATTTTGGATTCAATGCAATGCAGGCTAATAATCTCAAAAAGATAGAACAAGCCATGCCTCCTGTTGTTTCAACAGAAGAAACTGCTAAGCCAGCTCCATTAAAAACAGACGCCCCTCAAGATGAGAATATTAAAAGAATTGCCTCTGCTATTTTGCTAGGGGGAGCAGTTGAGACATATAATGATACTAAAGGAACTTTCCCAGCTAGTTTTGATCAATTGAATCAATCAGAAATTGGGTCAATTTCAAAAACAGGGATTACTTACAAACAACTAGATACTGGCAAGGGATATGAATTATGCGTTGATTTGGGGACGAGCGGAATAAAATGCGCTTACAGTGATCCAGCTAAGAACGAATCTCCTAACTCTTTGGTCAGTTACATGCAAACAATGTCTTCTTCTGATTCAGCTAAGATTATGCAGTATTTAGTTCCTAGCGAAAGCCTTAAAGAAGGATTAGTTGATACGACTGCTCAGGCCAAAGATGCTGTTATTATCGCCTTAATTTCTAAATTATCTGTGCAAGCTGAATTAGCTAATTCTAATGATGGGACATATATTAAATTTGCTGGCAAAGCTTGTAGAACTTATAGCCAAGAAACAATTGCTATTTGTACTGACTTGGCCAAAGAAGTTGGCGGAACATTTGCAGACATGCAGAAATATATTGTGGGAACATTGGACGGAAAAGGATATT
>JAKLGF010000105.1 GCA_022710815.1 Patescibacteria group bacterium | reverse complement strand
TTTAATTTTGGATTATATATCACAGTATATGCTGATTCTGAATCCGAATTAAGCCAAATAGAATCATCTTTAAGGGCTATTCTGGAGGCCAGATTAAATTATATCCGCGCTGCCTATTACCAACAAAGAGAAGGGTTCATCACTACTTCTCCTTGCTGTTCTGATAAAATATCTAACTATACTTCTTTAAACACAGGTTCTTTGTCTACTTCCTTTCCCTTCATTTCCTTTGATTTAAGCTCTAATGATGGAATCCTTTATGGAATAAACAAGCATAATAATTCCTTGGTCATTTTTGACCGCTATGAATTACCCAATGCTAATTCAGTCATATTTGCCAGCGCTGGTTCTGGTAAGAGCTATTTCCAGAAATTAGAAATCTTAAGGTATTTAATGATGGGCGTGGATGTAATTGTTATTGATCCTGAAAACGAATACAAAATGCTTTCTGATGCTGTTGGTGGATCATTCTTTAATATCTCTCTAGCTTCCAATGATAGAATCAATCCTTTTGATTTGCCTCCAGTCAGTGAAGATGAAAAACCAGAAGATGTTTTGCGCTCCAATGTCATTAATTTAGTTGGATTATTAAGATTAATGCTTCAAGGCTTGTCCCCAGAAGAAGATGCAATTTTAGACACTGCTTTAACTGAGACTTATGCTGCTAAGGATATAACAACAACTAGCGATCCCAAGACTTGGGCTGCTAAGACTCCTATGATGTCAGATTTGGAATCTGTTTTGAGCGGAATGGAAGGAGCCCAATCTTTACTAGAAAGAATTACTAAGTTCAGCAAAGGAACATCTTCTAGCTTCTTTAATCAATTATCAAATATTTCCTTGAATAATCATTTAGTGGTTTTTGGAATTAGAGATATGGAAGATTCTCTCAGACCAATTGCCATGTATATGGTTATGAAATATGTCTGGAATACAGTAAAAGCAGAATTAAAGAAAAGAATCTTGGTTGTGGATGAGGCCTGGTGGTTCATGCAAAATCCAGACAGCGCTTCCTTCCTTTTTGGAATTGTTAAAAGAGCCAGGAAATATTGGTTGGGGGTGAGTACTATTACTCAAGATGTGGAAGACTTCATGAAGTCAGAATATGGAAAACCAATTATTACTAACTCTGCTTTAACTTTCTTAATGAAACAATCTCCGGTTGCTATTCAAACAGTCCAATCATCTTTCAATCTTACTGATGAAGAAAAATACATGCTTCTAGAAGCAACTGTAGGGGAGGGGATATTCTTTGCTGGACAAAAACATATTGCTCTTAGAGTAGTTGGTTCTTATGCTGAACATAGGTTTATTACCACCTCTCCTGAAGAAGTCCAAAAAATGATTCTGGAAAGAAAAAGATAACAATGTTTTTAAAGCGCTTGGCCATAATTGCAATAATTCTTTTTGTGGCGGCTGGCAATGCTTGGGCCAAGCTTCAGCTTGATTATCCTAAACTAGGATCGGGAATGACAATTAATGAAACTACTACTTTCCCAGAACTAGTTGCTTACTTATTCCAATTTTCCATTTACTTAGCAGCCATTATTACCTTTGTTTCTATTCTCATTGGAGGGATAAAATGGATAGATTCAGCTGGCTCTCCCAGCAAAGTAGCTGACGCCAAAGACCAAATTCTGTCTTCCTTTTTAGGGCTGATCATTCTTTTATCAGCCTGGCTTACCTTAAATACTATATCTCCCAACATGACTGTTTTGTCTTTAAAGGTAAAACCTTTAGAGACTGTGGAATTAAATCCACCCAAGGATGCTTCTTCAACTCAGTCTTCCTATCTAGTTATTCCAGTAGGACAGTTAATAGAAAAATATATTTACAGCCGGGAGGCCATGGAAGCTTTAGCTAACAATGATGTTAATGCTGTGGCTAGCACTTCAGACAATTTAGATAAGATAATTGATTTAATGCAAGATTTAGAAAACTTGACTGATGATTGTCGTTGCGGAGAGTCTAGCTGCCCCAGTAATTGTCCCTGTAATGGAACTTGTTCTGATGCTAAGTGCGATAAACAGAAGATAGCCCAATTATCCAAACAGCTCCAAGAAGAAATAGTAGCAGCTAGAAACAATATGGATAAGTTTGCTTATCCTGTAATCTTGCAAAAAGATTTGCAAAAGATGGGGACGATTATGAGCTTGGCTCAAGATAAGAATGTTGATGGATATTATTCTTTCTTAGGAGCTAGAAATATGATTGAAGGAACAAAAGCTACTCTTTTAACTGACACTCAGCCCTTTGCCAATTGGGATCCAATTTGGAAAAGAAATCCAGCTGACCCTCTAACTTTTTATGTTAATAAAAA
>JAKLGF010000104.1 GCA_022710815.1 Patescibacteria group bacterium | reverse complement strand
AGCCCAACAAATCTCTGTTCTGTCTGCCTGGACCGACAATACCACTTTCATTAAGTAAGAGGATATTGAGTGCTATAACAACAATCCCCAATTCAATGAGTATGGCGATGGCTGTAAGAATACCAAAGCCAACAAAGCTTTTCCCGTTTCCGATCCATTTAGGTATCCAGAAATAGATAAAAATGTCTACAGCAATCGGAATCAACATCAGCGGAAAACCAAGATACATTACTACAGCCAAATGGCCAATACAAGCTATTCCGGTCCAGAGTCTTGGAATTACCTTGTTGCCATTACCATCAGTCCACAAAAGGATGCTTACTATTATGTAAATTAAAAGCAACCAGAAATATCCCCAGGGCCGACATAGCGACGGGATAGAAATGATAGGTCCTATTATCGGTTCAATTAGGAAATAAAGAAAAACTCCGATAATGATTCTTTTTCCAAACAACAACCACTTTTTTTCCATCTTCCACCTCCGAAATCTTCAAATTGTTAAGCTGCAATACGTATCAGCTTCCATTCATGTTATACAATATTCCTATCATCATTGCAATAGAAACAAAAAATTCCCCTTGCGGGGAATTATTGGCGCTGCTAACGGGAGTCGAACCCGTGTTAACAGATTGAGAATCTGACGTCCTAACCACTAGACGATAGCAGCAGAAATTTGGACAGAATAAATATACAATAAAAGAAAGGGTTAATCAACAGTCATCCTCTTCTGTTCTGCTGGATCTCTTTCAGTGGGAACCTGGTAATAATCCAGAACATATTTAGCCAAATGTCTGAACAATGGAGCAGCCGATAAAGAAGCTTCTGATCTTTGGGGCTCATCTAATTTAATCACGGCCATTATTCTAGGATGATAAATTGGAGCTACTCCAGTAAAGGTATGCCAAGCCCTGGTCTTGCTGTAAGTTCCGCCAATTGGCTTTTGAGCTGTTCCAGTTTTCCCTCCGATATAGTAACCAGCAACCATGGCTCTGTTAGAAAATCCAATTTCTGTCACGCTATTTAACATTTTTTTGATCTGCTCTGAAGTTTCTGGCTTGATTACTTGCCTTAAAACCTGGGGCTTGTATTCAATTGTCTGACCATTGGTTTGTAAAACCTTTTCTACAATGTAGGGTTTCATTAATTTCCCGCCATTAACTAAAGCAGAATAGGCCATGGCTAGCCTCAAAGGAGTCATGCTGATTCCCTGGCCAAAAGAACAATTAGCAAAGCTAATCTCCCTTCCTGACTTTATCTCCGCATTAGCGCTATATACTTCTCCAGCAATATCTACATCAGTGCCTTCAAAGAATCCGAACTTGGTTAAATAGTCCATGTAAGTATCATGAGGAACTCTCTTTTCAGCAAAAACTGATCCAGTATTCAAAGATAATTCCAAAACATTAGTCATGTTTTGGTAGCCATAGGCTTTTTCCCCATAATTCTTAATGGTCCATTTCCCTATTGCCACATCTCCATCATCGTAATAGGTGGTAGTAGGAGTAACTGCTCCAGTGTCTAGAGCAATTGCCATATTAACAGCTTTGAACACTGATCCAGGCTCATAAAGCTTTTGAACTGCTCCTAATTGGAAAACATCCATGTTCTTAGCATAGTCTTTGTAGTTATTAGGATCATAATGGGGATAATTAGCAGCAGCTAGAATTCTGCCAGTCATGGGATCAATTACTAGAATTTCCCCTTCTCTGAATTGTAAATCTTTGTAAGCTTGTTCTAGTATTTCATCAGCTTTGCGCTGAATGTTTAAATCAATAGTCAGAACAATATCTGAACCATCTAGAGTTTCTTGAGCATCTGAAGTAAATATTCCAAAGAAACTCTTTTCTCTTTTAACTAAATCAGTTTTGCCTTTCAAGACATCATTGTATTTAGACTGGATTCCGTATTTTCCGTTTCCCTCTTCATCCACAAATCCTAAAAGATTAGAAGCTACTTCTTTTTGAGGATAGTAAACACTTTGCCCATCTCTAAGATAAATACCTTTAATATTGGCATTAGTAATTAAAGATAATTCCTTTTCGTCTAGTTTTTCTTTGAGCAAGAAATACTGACTTTCTTTGTTAGATAACTTAGGTAAGATTGTTTCTTTATCTAAGCCAAAGATTTCTGAAATCTTTTGGGCTGCTTCTTCTGGATTCTCTATTTCCTTAGGAACGGCATAGCAAAGCTTATATACCTTATTAATAACCAGGGGAGCAATTGTATTTTTGTCATAACAAAATATTTTTCCTCTAGCCCCAGACATCTCTTCAGCAGTTTCCTGCTGTCCAATGGCTAGGGCTCTGTAGAGACTGCCTTGATAAATTTGTAAATAAAAAAGGCGCGCAATTAAAATGACGCCTAATGTCAAAAATGGAATTAAGAT
>JAKLGF010000103.1 GCA_022710815.1 Patescibacteria group bacterium | reverse complement strand
ATTGAGCCTAGATTCTTTTCCTTTAACAGTCCCTATGGAGCCTGTCCTACTTGTCAGGGATTGGGAAGGTTATTAAAGATTGATCTTAAAAAGATTCTAGCTCCTAATTTATCTATTGAAGAAGGAGCCATTGTTCCTTTGGCCTCTTTGAGCCGTTTTGGTCGCAGAGCTTTAGGTTTTGTTTACCAAGAAGCAGCTATTAATGAATTAGCTGAGCAGATAGGGATTTCTGTTTCTACTCCTTGGAAGAATTTGTCAGAAGCAACTCAGAACATGCTTTTGTATGGTGATGAGTCTTTGGGATTTGAAGGCTTTATTCCCAGAATGGAAAGAATGTATCATGCTACTAGCTCCGAATTTGTTAGGGAAGAGATTTCCAAATTCATGACCAATACTGTTTGTCCAACTTGCAATGGAGCTAGATTAAAACAAGAAACTTTGTCAGTTAGAATTGGAGACAAGAATATTCATGATATTGCTAGCTTGCCAGTATTGGAATCAAAAACAGTTTTGCAGGGACTATTTGAACAAATGAAAGAGGCTAACAGAAAAGTAGCTGAACCGATTTTGAGAGAAATTTTTGCCCGCTTTGAATTCTTGCGCGATGTAGGAGTAGACTATATCTCCTTATCCCGTGAAGCTGGAACATTATCTGTGGGAGAAAACCAAAGAATCAGACTAGCTTGCCAATTGGGTTCAGGATTATCTGGAATCATATATATCCTAGACGAGCCCACTGTTGGTTTGCATCAAAGAGATACAGACAGACTGATTAAATCTTTGCGCAGATTGGTGGATATGAAGAACACTGTTTTGGTTGTTGAACATGACCAGAGCGTTATTGAAAATGCAGACTGGATAGTAGAAATTGGACCAGAAGCAGGAAGACATGGGGGAGAAGTAGTGTTTGAGGGAACTCCTGAGCAATTGAAGAAATCCAAAACCTTAACTGGCCAGTATTTATCTAAAAGACTGGATCCAGGAACAGAATTTGAAAAGCTTCCTATTACCCAGGATTTACAATGGTTGGAATTGAAAGGAGCTACTCAATTCAATTTAAAGAATGTTGATTTGAGAATTCCTTTGCAAAGATTTGATTGTGTGACAGGAGTTTCAGGAGCTGGGAAAAGTACCTTGGTTTTAGATATTTTAGCCAAAGCTTTGCAATACAATGTTAGTAAACAATTAGTAGTGCCTGGAGAATACAAAGAATTAAATGGAATAGAAGGCTTAGACAAAATCATTGTTATTGACCAAAGCCCAATTGGAAGAACTCCTAGATCTAATCCAGCTACTTACACCGGACTTTTTACTTACATCAGAGACTTATTCTCCCAAAGTAAAGATGCTAAAGTCAGGGGCTATGGTCCAACATATTTCAGCTTTAATACTAAGCAGGGAAGATGCCCAGCTTGCCAAGGAGAAGGATTTTCTAAAGTAGAAATGTATTTCTTGCCCGATGTCTATGTCAAATGTGAAGTTTGTCATGGAAACAGATTTACCCCAGAAATTCTTAATGTTAAGTACAATAACAAGAATATTGCTGAGGTTTTGGATATGAGTGTGGATGAAGCTAAGAGATTCTTTGAAGAAATTCCTCAGATCTCCCGCAAATTAAATCTTCTTTCCCAGATTGGATTGGGATATGTGAAGTTAGGGCAAAGCTCTACTGAATTGTCGGGAGGAGAATCTCAGAGAATTAAATTATCAGAAGAATTATCTCGCAGAGATACAACCAAGACTTTCTACATTTTAGATGAGCCAACAACTGGTTTGCATTTCCATGATGTAAAGAAGTTGATGATTATTCTTAGGAAATTAGTTGCCAAGGGCAATACAGTTTTAGTAATTGAGCATAATCCCGATGTTATTCGCGAAGCTGATTACATTGTTGAGTTGGGACCAGAAGGAGGAAATGGCGGAGGAAAGATTATCTTTGAAGGGATTCTAGAGAAAATGAAGAAAGCTAAAACCTGGACTGCTAAATTTATCTAATTAAAGCCCTGCCTGACAAAGGCAGGGTTTTTGGTATAATCAACCCATGAGCATACTAATCAAGAACGTCATTTTGAATAACAAAAAGCAGGACATATTCATTGATGGCAATATCATCAAGAAGATTGCTGATTTCATTGATGAGAAAGCTGATGAAATTATTGATTGTTATCAAGAAAAAGCCATAATTCCTGGACTGTATAACATGCATACCCATTCGGCCATGTCACTTTTGCGTGGCTATGCTGATGATATGGATTTAATGGATTGGTTGCAAAACAAGATTTGGCCCCAAGAAGCCAAATTCACTCAAGAAGATATTTACTGGGGCTCTAAATTGGCCATGTTAGAAATGATTAAAACAGGAACCCTGTTTTTCAATGATATGTATTTCTTTCCA
>JAKLGF010000102.1 GCA_022710815.1 Patescibacteria group bacterium | reverse complement strand
CTCTCTTAGGACCTAATAGTAATTATCCCAATACTTTGCCCATTAAATCAGGAGACAAACTAGCTATCAGCTGGAATGTGGCCAATGAACCAGCTAATGCCAACTACAGTGTCTCCTATGGCTGTTCTAATACCATCCAAGGAATTAAGGAAACAACTCAGATTACTAATACTACAGAGTACCCCATATTCTGGACTGTTCCCAATACAACCAACTGCTATTGTCGTGTTTGGATTAGAATGAAGAATGGTTTACAAACCTTAGCCGGAGCCATATCTCGTCCCTTTAATATCTGTTCTTCCAGAACAACAGTAATTAACTTTGTTCCTACTGCTACTTCCAGTCAGCCAACCTATTCTAATTCAAGAGAAGATGTAAGTGCTCAGGATGCATCAGATAACCCAAGAAAATTCAAAATTACCACTCAAGTTACTCCTTCTGATGATTGTAAGGTTGGTCATGTAGTTATTACCTACAAGATGTTGGAAAATCAGCCCATTGAAACAGAAGGAACAAGCGTAATCTATGACAATGAAAAATATCCCAGAATTCCTGGCACTGAAAATCCGGCCATGGTTACTTCTGCTTCAGGTTGGGATCATTGTCCCAATGGAACCCCAGGTATTAATCAGATATGTAGAGTAGATCCCAATGTTGATTATTCTTTCAAGGTAGATGTAGATTTGACTAAGGTTCCTGGAAATACCAAGAAATTATTTGAAAACTTATGGAAGGCTGATCCTAATGAAGAATGCGCTGTTGCTGTTTTTGATATTAGTGGCCAACCAGCCGGCGAGATGAGTTGTCCAGTTGTGGAGTTTAATTGTCCGACAGCAACCACAACAGGAACTTCTTCCATGTTAGTTATTACTGAGTCAGTTGTCACTAAATCACCAACTCCTAATCAGGCTACACTCAAGGCTTCAGTTTGGACATCTGAAGGAAAACCAATAATGGTTAAGACCTGGTTTGTTTTCAAAGTTGCAGGAGAGGCTACTTTCTCAAAGACACAAGATGTCTTCCAGAAATCAAATAGTAGTTTTTCTACAGTTGTAGCTTATAGCCCCAACAAAGCCTATTGCTTTACTCCTTATGCTCAGAAAGTAACTGATGATGCTCAACGTAATCCGGTTGGGAATGCTTTTAGCGGTTCAGAGCTTTGCTATCCCAATATTCCTTGGGTCAAAACCTTAGATTATTCCCTAGACAAAACAAAAGCTACTTTTAATGGCCAGATTACTAATTTTAATAATAATGCCTCTGTTTCTACTTGGTTTAAATATTATTTAAAGGGACAAGAGAATCAGGCTCAAGAGACTACAAAAAAGAATACTTCACCCTTATCAAATCCTTTTTCTGATTCTGTGACTTTAGCTACATCGACCTCGGATCAAACACATTGTTATAAGGCTTGTGCTGGAATAACCCCTCAAGTTTTTAATTGTGGACAAGAAAAGTGTTTTGTAATTAAGGGCGAAGGAGTAGAAGACGGCAAGGCAGCAACATGGATGTTCTATTTCGCCTGGGATAATGATATTGGATCAAGGTCAGATAGAGTACAATGGAAGACAATTTGTCAGGCCTATGATTCCAATCAGGAAATGAAGAAGAAATTCAAATTAGTTTTCTTTTATGACGGACCAAACAGTGGAGATACAGAAATTCTGACTTGTGATGGGGCAGAAGCCAAAAGCTTGAAGAAATTAGGAGAAAAGAATTGCGGAGACTATTTAGTTTTGCAAGAATTCATTGATTACTCTATTACTAATTATCCCAGCTCTCAATATTATTTGACTATAAGCAATCATGGTGGAGGATATGGGACTGGTGCAAATATTACTCCAGCTGCTTTTTATTACCAGTCTGCAGGGAAAATACAATTATTACCAACCAATATAGCCTATGATCAAACAGAATTTAAATATATTACTGATGATCAGGAGAATAAGGTTTTGGCTGATACTAGAAAAAAATACAATTTTAATAAATTTGAAATGATTATGCATCAAGCTTGCTTGATGCAACAGTTAGAATCATTGGATTATCTGCAAGATGATGCAAAGAATATTGTTGGAGCTTGGGATCTATCTTCTTGGCCAATGACTATTTTCAATGACATGTTTAAACAAATGCCGACTGCTGCCATGGTTGATGGTAATTCTGTTGGTATTTGGATGATTGACTCTTTGGATGACTTGAATTATTCCTGGCAATTTGATTATTCTTCAGCGAAAACAGCGGGGATTCCGGAAATAACAACAGCAGTTAATGAGCTTTCTTTAGAATTAATTAAATATTTAGATTCAGATGCACAAGCCAAGACTATTCTTAGGAGTATTTTTGACAAAGCACCCAAGATTAATGATGGCTATTCTGATTCGTCAGATGATGAAGGGTATGTTAATTTGCC
>JAKLGF010000101.1 GCA_022710815.1 Patescibacteria group bacterium | reverse complement strand
GAGATCAGACCAACCTTCTTTGGCTGGAGGCAAAAAGAGCATGCCCGCGCCATTATGATTAGTACTTTGGAAAGCCAATGTTCCCCACTGGCTGTTTTTGTCATTGTAGATTTTAACAGAATCAACCACTCCTGATAAATCTCGGAAATCATTTAAATCATTAACATCAGAAACATCTACTCCTAATCTGTAAGGGATGGTTCCATCTTTGAAAATGAAAACTCCAGGGAGTAACCAAAGAACAGTCATTGATCCTTTGGTATATTGGGAAGGATAAGGAGTGGTACAAACCTTAGCATCGCAAGTCCAATCAGATTCCTGGACTACCTTCATTGTTGAAGTTTGAGAAAAGTAAGGAGCAGAATAAAGGGTTATTTCTGTTGATGTTCTGTAACTAACAGGGATTTTAATCAATTCTGGGACAAAAGGAACTTGAGTTAAATTTCCTTGAGAATCAGCAATATGGGTTTTTTGAGCTCCCATGTTTTCAACAGCCACAGGAACCAAAATTGTTTCCTCCCCTGTCCCCTGGACAATAACTCCAGAAGTATTAGTATCTAGTCTTAATTTTGTTAATTCAGGATTAATAGTATTCAAAATTAAAAACGCGCCTAGCAAAATTAGCATTCCTAAGAATGCTTGAACAATGCGAGCTTTGGAATCAGAATTTTTTGAAGGATCACCCGAAGAAGTAATATATTCATATCCTGCCCAAACCATTATTCCAAAAATTAAGAAAGCGCAGACTGCCAAACAAAGCCTGAGGATATAGTTAACAAAAGCTGGCAAAGCCACTGTTTTTCCAGACTTCATGGGCTGGACTCCTTCAAATTCAGGCCATTGGACCTGGAATTGAGTAACAGCCATGGCTGTCTGGGCTATGGCAAAGAAAGCCCCGACAATTGCTAGTATTAAGAATATTTTTTGGAATATTTTTTTGTTAATCATATTATTTTTTAGGAGGGGTGTAGAATCCTTTTATGCCAACACAATAATAGTTTAAATTATTTTCATCTTTTTCTGTTGGGAGTAATAATCCAGAGCCAAGAGCATAATCAACACGGGCCGGATATTTCAAAACAGCATCTCCCTTGTTGAGCTTTTCAATATCATCATCATTATTCATAGGAGTTTCGCAATTAGCAAACCCAACTCTAGCAAAGTCAGCCTGTCTTTTAATTAACTCTATTACTGGAATTTTGAATTGTTTTCCAAAGAGACTAGGAGCAGGAAGATATCGGCCAGTAATAGGGGCTATGAGTTCATTATAGTCCTTGTAGAACTTATTGTAATCTGTGTAGAGGCGACTCTTGGGAAGATTGGTATAGTCAGTGCCAGCTAATTTTTGTAAATAATCAGGAACAACTATTGTTTGGCCAATAGTGTCTAAATGGGCTGACTTAGTATCTTGGAAAGTATTTCTGGCTTGTTTGGCCTTTTCTAAAATATCCTGGATTCTAGCCATGTCGCAGAGCTGATTAGGATTGCAAGATTGGCTTTGGCAACGGCAATTATTATCAGCATCATAATATTGTTGGCAACTAGGCTGGCAAGCGCTAGTATCTTTGCAAGTATTTAAAGCTTCTAAGAATTGCTGGGCCAATTTTAATACCGACTCAGTAGCTAGGGCTGAATTAGCCAGGGTTTCGTTTTTATCCTGCATGAACTGAATAGACTGATGCATTACATCCCCTACTGGCATGTGGCTATAGACCTCAACCTCTGTTGTTTCTTTGGCAAAAACAATTGATGCAGAGAACAAAAGAATTGTAATTAATATTTTCTTCATGGCTGAGTTGGATAAACTAAAAACGACTTTTCTCCGTATTGATTGGTTCCTCCACATCCATACGATCTGTAAGTATCATAACTTAAGTGGTCGATGTCCCACCCCGGATCATTAATTCTGACCACTTGGTTTTGACTGTCATAATCAAGAGGAACAATATAGTGGTTGCAGCCAGTTGGACCATTGCAGTCTCTGACATCGCTTCTGTAATATCGGCAATACAAGATAAGACCTGCTCCATCATCAAAGAATTTCTTAGCCTTTTCTAAACTAATGTTTCCCAAAGGAACATATTTCAAACCAATTTTTCCAAGCATCATTGATAAATTTCCTTCATCCCAACCTCCTCCGGATCCATTAACTCCTAATTTGTTCATGAAATGCAAAACCTTGTAAGGATCAGGTTTAACACTCGTTGGATTGTTTTTACAATTAGAACCATTAGTTGACCAGCCATTGCCTGGGATATTACTAGTTAAAACCATTTCTTCCCAAAGCTTTTTAACATTGGCATTGTTGTTATACCAATAGGTTATAAGCATTGTTAAAGAAGTATCAGCGCAGCCACTTCTTTTCATGGCACAAGTAGAGCACTCCCCTCCTCTCCAACAATTCCCCCATCTTTGATCCCATTGTTTGAACAAAGGAATCTTTCCATCACCTTCAGGGAATTCTTGGTCAGGAGCATTTTCATTTTCAGGAATATCTACTTGGATTAAATTTCC
>JAKLGF010000100.1 GCA_022710815.1 Patescibacteria group bacterium | reverse complement strand
TCCATATTTTTCAGAAACATATCTCACTACTTCATCTCTTCTGATATCAGCAAAATCAACGTCGATATCTGGCATGGAGATTCTTTCTGGATTCAAGAACCTTTCAAAAAGGAGATTGAATTTAAAGGGATCAATATTGGTAATGTTGATTAAGTAGGCAATAAGGGAACCAGCTGCTGAACCTCTTCCTGGGCCTACAACCACTCCATTGTTCTTAGCCCAATTGATGAAATCTTGGACAATCAAAAAGTATGGGGAAAAGCCTGTTTTGTTGATAACCGACAATTCATATTCCATTCTTTCTCTGGCTTTGGGATCTTGATCCATTTTGCGACTAATCAAGCCTTCTTCGCAGAGTTCTCTTAAATAGTCATTGGGAGTTTTTCCTCCAGGAATAACAAACTTAGGAAGTTTAGTTTCTCCTAAAACAAATTCAAAGTTGCAAGCATCAGCAATTTTTTGGGTATTCTCAATAGCTTCTGGCACATGCTTGAATAATTCAGCCATTTGCTCAGGGGATCTCAAAGAGAAATCATCTCCTAGCATTGTTAGTCTGTCTTCTTGATTAACAGTAGTGCCAGTATTAATGCACATCAAAATATCTTGAGCTGGGGCATCAGTGATTTTTAAATAGTGGGAATCATTAGTAGCAACCAAGGGCAGATTCAATTCTTTAGAGAAATTAATTAAAGCATTGTTAACTATTTCCTGGTCAGGAATGGAATCATGATGCTGAAGTTCAAGATAGAAATTGCCCTCTCCAAAAGCTTTAGCATACTTGAGTATTGTTTCTTTGGCGCCTTTCAAATCATTAGAAAGTATTTGTCTGGGGATTTTTCCTTGAATGCAGGCAGTTAAACAGATTAAACCTTCTGTGTGTTGGAATAGCAATTCTTCATCAATTCTGGGTTTGTAATAGTATCCTTCTAATTGAGCTTTGGAAACTAAAGCAACCAAGTTTTTGTAACCAACAACATCTTTGGCTAAAAGAATCAAATGATATCTGACATTATCAACATTAGGACGCATGTCAGTCATTTTTTCATAGGCAACATAGACTTCGCAGCCAATAATGGGCTTGATTCCTTTTTTCTTAGCTTCTTTGAAAAATTCAACAGCGCCGTAAAGAACACCGTGATCAGTTATGGCCAGGGAATCCATTCCTAGTTCTTTAGCATAGTCAACCATCTGTGGGATTTGAGACAATCCATCAAGCAGGGAATAATGAGAGTGGACATGCAAGTGGGTAAATTTCATATGCAAAATATATATGATTATATTACATGTTTAACCAAAAAGAAACCCCGGATTTTTGGGCCCAAATTGTGGAAAAACTAACTGTTGTTAACAAGAAAAAAGGGATATAATGAAAATAATAAAGCCATCTTTCATGAAAAAGCTTTCTTTTGTATTTTTGTTCATTACTATCCTTCTCTTTTTTACTAATTCTGCCTTAGCAACCAAAGGAGATAATGTTTGGGGCTGGGCTTGGTCTGAGAATATTGGCTGGATTAGTTTTAATAACTGCACAGACCCTGAAGGAGATCCTGATGGATGTAGTGGAGTTGACTATGGCGTTAAAATTTCTAAAGAATCAGCTACTCAAGGATGTTTGAGTGGTTATGCTTGGTCTGAGAATATTGGCTGGATTCATTTCAATGAAGGAAGCTTGCCTGCAGAGCTAGAAGATCAAACTCCTAAAGATTGTTTGGCTCAGATTGTTCCCAATGGATCTAAATTAGAAATTAAGGGATGGGCCAAGGCTGTTGCAGGAGGAAGTACTGAATCTGGGGGCTGGGATGGTTGGATAAAACTCAATGGGCCTAGAACAGAAGATAATTTGGTTCCGTATTTATCAAAAGTAGATTCTAAAACCAATGAGTTTAGAGGCTATGCTTGGGGCAGTACTGTTTTGGGTTGGGTAAGCTACAATTCTCAAGAAGGAGGCGGAGAAGCTTACAGAGTTTTAACCAGTTATGGTTTGAATACTCCTCCTTTTGTTACAGCTTCTGAAATGACTTGGTCAGAAAATCATTGTGTTGGAGGAGGGAATATTAATTTCTACTTTAAGTGGAAGTATTATGATGATGAAGACGACCCAATGACTAAGTATGAATTTAAGATACTTGAGAATGGAGAGCAGAAATATTACAAGGAAGTCATAGCTTCGGCGCAAGACGGAGCAGAAGTCGGATTATCTATGAGTGCTATTGAGGCTGGCACAAAAATTCTAGAATACGGGGGAACTTATCAATGGGCAGTTAAAGTTTACAATGAAAATGGAGAATCTTCTTGGATAACTTCTGTCAACAATCTTATTCTGCCTGATTATCCTTATCCGGATGTAGCAGACAATTGGAGTTTTGGATCATCTCGCTTTACTCCTGGGACTAAAGTTTCTACTGTTAACAATGCTCAGTGCTATAATGAAGAGGAGGAATTGGTTAATTGTACTTGGCTCTGGACTTATGAGGCTATGGACCCTCAAAAAGGGCAAATAGCTTCATTCTATGACCCAGTTGTGCCT
>JAKLGF010000010.1 GCA_022710815.1 Patescibacteria group bacterium | reverse complement strand
CATTGAACACAAGGCAGAGAATTTCTTCCGGCTTGGCTTTTCCCGAATTAACCAAATACTTAAACCGTTCCTTTAGCACCGTTGTTTTGCCCGTTCCGGCTCCGGCCACGATCAAGAGGGGGCCCTGCCCATGTTCGATTGCTTTTTTTTGCTCCAAATTTGGACTGCTCATGTATTAGATTATGGCATAAACAAAGCCTCTTTTCAAAATTAAAAAAATCCCAATTTCTGGGATTTATGCGCTAATCTTGAGGCGTTTCGCCGTGCAAGAAAGCATCCTCGAGGGCAGAGCAAAGATCATTGACTTGTTCTGACGGAAAATTGTAAAGCGGGTCGTTTCCTTCTTTACTTAGGGTTACGTTTTTGTTGAGATCGCTGATAATCTCCTCAATCTTTCCGCAATCAAAATGCTTGATATCCCGTGACCAAACCGAGATAATCTCCGGCGGACAGTCATTCTTAACCCAAAAAACTGAATGCCGCAGCATTTCCCCTTTAGCTGAAATGGCTTGGCCGACATTTTTCTTGTCCTTATCTTCAAGCAAAAATGCCGCCAAGGCGCCGTTGACCAAAGTTTTGGGGCAGGCACTAAGCTGCGCAAGCAACCACTGCTTTTCGCCAAAGATTGAATTAAAAGACAAGATGCAAGGCTTATGCAACGAAGCATAGCGGACATGCGAAGTGTGCGCATCGCTGACCCGGAATAACACCACACTTCTGCCCTCTAATTCTGGCAAATCAGCAATCTTTTGGGGAGCGAAAAATTCAGCGACCGTGGAAACGATTTCTCTATCTTTTACTACTCCCATTTTCACCTCCTTTTTTAAGGTAATAACTGAGCTTGCCAAACAAAATTAACCCTGTCAACAATTATTTATTCCCCGGCTGTGGTAAGGGATTTTTTTATCCAAAAACCCGCCTCCCTGGGCGGGTTATTTATATGAAGCGATAAAATAGCGGGGTTTTTTGAATTGATCTTTGCAAATTTCTGCCTTGTAGCCTTCTTTTTTAAGCAAGACCCGCAAAGCTTTGGCCGTGCGCGAATCAAATTCGCAAAATAGTTTTCCGCCGGGCTTGAGATGCTTTTTGGCTTGCGTAAGCAGCTTGCGGATATATCGCAGGCCATCCTTGCCCCCGAATAAAAATGAACCGCTCTCATGGCGCAAAACAGAATCTTGCACGTCTTTGGCAAATATTTCCGGAATGTAAGGCGGGTTGGCAAAAATATAATCAAAACCGCCTTCCAAATCCTCCAAGATATCGCTTTGTTTGATAGTGGCGCGGGAAAGCCCGATCTTGTTGAGTTTGATATTTTTAGCCGTCTGCATCAGGCAAAAAGGATCAAGGTCGGCAAAAATCACTTTGGCCTTTTTTAATTTTTTTAGTGCCGCAATGCCAATGCAACCCGAGCCGCAAAAAACATCCAAAATAAAAAGCTCTTTTCCCTGAGGCAAATCCGCCAAGATCTTTTCTACCCAAAACTCGGTTTCATCCCGAGGGATAAGCGGCCTAAATTCTAAATCGATTTTATTGCCCAAAAATGGCCGCCAACCGATAACATAATCCAAAAGCTCGCCCTTCATCAAAAGCGCAACATCCTTCCAAAAAGCCTGGGACTGCTTCCCTTTATATTTCTCCCGAAGAAGAATGGATATGTCGCGCTCGATTGTCGAGATTTTGGGTTTCATAAATCCAAATATCAAATTACAAATGCAAACCAATTAAAATAAAAGTTTGAAATTTGGCATTTGACATCGGCCTTAAATTACATTCCCATCTTGCCCTTGAGCATTGGGGCCATTTGCATCAGGCGCATTTGCAGCTGCTTGTTAGCTTCAGAAATTGCTTCTTTGAGAAGCTTTTCTAATTTAGCCGTATCGTGGGCCGGATTAAGCTTGATATCCTCAATTTCCATCAGGCCGTTGATAACAACTTTAACGCCCTCTTTGTCCACTTCAATCTTTTCTTTCTTGAGCTGGCTTTGCAGGTCCAGAGCCTGTTTCATTTGTTTGATTTGATCGAACATAGTTTTTTGATAATACCAAATTCAAATGACAAAGTCCAAATTTCAAATTATTCCCTTTTGTTTTGACATTTGCAATTTGATTTTCGTTTATTTATGGTTTTCCAATAGCCGTACTAACATTCTTACCGGCGCTCCCGTGGCTCCCTTGGCCAAATATTCATCATCAGCGGGCAACATTCTTGGCGCGATATCGACATGGGCCCAAGGATAATCTTTGGCAAACTGCCATAAAAAGGCTGCGGCCGTGCAGGCACCGCCCCGGCGGGTTTTAGCCGTGTTGGTCAAATCCGCAAACTGGCCGCGAATCTCCTCTTCGAATTCTTCCCATAAAGGCAGGGGCCAAACATAGTCTCCTGTTTTCTCTCCTAAGTCTTGAAGAATTTCTATTAACCCAGGATTATTAGCAAATATGGCGCTAGCTCTCTGGCCCAAAGCACTCAAAGCTGCTCCGGTTAAAGTAGCTACATCAATAACTACTTTAGGATTGTATTTCTGGCAATAGGTTAGGGCATCAGCTAACAAGATTCTTCCTTCAGCATCAGTATTATTGACTTCAACTGTTACTCCAGACATCATTTTCAAAACATCTCCTGGTCTATAGCTTGTTCCTGAAGGCATATTTTCTGCTGCTGGAACAATACCAATAATATTTTTCTTAATATCTAAAAGTCCGGCTGCTTCAACTGCTTCCATAACTGCTGCTCCTCCAGCCATATCCATATACATGTCTGAGCAAGCATCAGCTGGCTTAATATTAATTCCTCCACTATCAAAGGTAATTCCCTTTCCAATCAAAACAATGGGAGCATCTTTAGATTTCCCATTAAGAAATTCCATGATAATGAATTTGGGATCTTGATTAGATCCTTGGGCTACTCCCAAAATTCCTCCCATGCCCAATTTTTGCATATCCTTTTTCTCTAAAACAGTGATTTTAATCTTTTTGTTCCTAGAAGATATTTTCTTAGCATAATCAGCTAAAATAGCTGGGGTCATTGCTCCACCATTAGTATTGGCTAGAATTCTAGCATCATTAACTGATTGACCAATTAAGGTTCCATCATTGAATCCTTTTTGAGCTTCTTTGCTTACATCGCCAATAATATATACATTTTCCACAAAGATAATATCCTTTTTATCTGTTTTGTATTCAATGAATTCAAAATTAGCCATTATGAAGTTCTCAGCTGTGATTCTGGCTTTAGAATAATCATCTAATTTAAAATCTAGTTCAGAAAAATCCAAACTAATATCTTTGAGCTTGTATTGCCTAGCATAGGCAATAATACTTCTAACCAAAAGAATGAATTTCCTTAAATTAATTTCCTTTTGGCTTTTAATTAACAAAATATTTTGACCATTATCTTTCTCTAAATGAGAAACAGAAATATCTTTAGATATTCTGACCAGGACAGTATTTCTGGGTAATGGCTTCTTGTTTAAAATAGATATTTTCATAAACTCGTTATACCATCAAAATCCAATCAAAAAAAGGGGCGTCCCCCTTTTTTAATGTACTAATCGCAAGCGCACCCTCCCACTTTGTAAGTAACTCTATCTTGGAATTCGTGCTGTTTGGCATCATTCCATTGGCTGACTGGTCTGATATATCCCACAATTCTAGAATAGACTTCGCATTTTTGGAAATTGGCTAAGCTGGGATCTTTCTGATAGCAAGCATCACATTTGGCAATTTCATAAGTCTTTCCTGCTTCCTTGAAAACTAAGACCTTTCCCCCCACTAATTCTTCTCCCTTAACTTCTATTTCTGCCTGACAATCATGACAAAGAAGTTTTTCTGTTTGAACATTGTTTGCATTCTCCATAGACATATAAATTATATCTCCTTATTTTACCGACCTTTGTACATTTAATTTCTGGTATACAGTCTGCATGATGAATATCATAAATCTTGGCACATCTATCGCAGACAAAATGGACATGATTAGATGTATCGGCATCATAATGGGCTGTTTGGCCTTCTTGGATTTCTAGAACTTGTCCTTTATCCCGGAAATTCTTTAAAATCCTGTAAACAGTTGCCAAGCTTATCTGCGGAAGTTGTTTTTTAACATCATCATATACTTGTTGAGCAGTAGGATGAGTTTTAACTCCAGCCAGATAATCCATTATTATTTTTTTCTGACTTGTCATTCGAACCATAACGTTAATAATAATTATTATTAATTAAATTTTACTACTATTAAGATAATGGTCAACTGTGAATAACTCAAAACCGCCCTTTCGGGCGGTTCTTTGAATTATCTACATTGGCTGTATTGGTATCCAAACTCTGAAAGCAAGTCTACATATCCTTTTACCTGAGCCACTGTCTCATATCCTTGCTGAGAATAGGCATCGCTTGACCCTATTCCCTGACTCCAAACAGATTTTCCTAATTTTCCATTAAGGCTGGTATAGATCTTAGCTCCTTTGTAGCATTCCCATAATTGTTGGGATTGGCCAGGGGGCTGAGGTTGAGCTTGATTCTCAGAACACTGATTGTAAGTAAATCCAACTTGCCACAAAATGTCTACTATATTTTTCGCTTCTGGCAAGTTAGAAAATCCTGTAGCGGCATTAGGATTTAAGGGATTAAATCCTTTAATCCAGAAAGAACTTCCAACTTGCGAATTGTATGTTAGATATATCCACATCTTTCTGTAGCATGTTTTTTGTTCTGGAGTAGTAGGATTGCATTCTCGACTACAGATATCTGCATCTTGGTCTGTATTGGGAAAACATTTCTTGCCAATAGCATTCTGGCATTCTAAAGAACTGGCATACATGTTTCCTGTTCCCAAGCAAGTCTTAACAGAAGGCTCGCAAAAAAGATATCTCTTTTTCTCTTGAGGAGGCTGAACTCCTCCTAAAGCCTTAAGAGTTTTGTAGGCATTAATTCTCTTGCCAGTAACAGTTCTGCCTTCTAAACCTGACAAAGAATCTCCATTATCTAAAATATATCTTTTAACTTGATCGTAGCTCAAATTAGGTTTGTAACCCCAAACCAAAGCAGCCAATCCAGCTACATGAGGAGCAGCCATTGATGTTCCATCTTTAATTCCATAACTTCCTGGCAGAGTACTGTAAATATTATCTCCTGGGGCTCCTACATCAACACTCACTAATCCATAATTGGAAAAGGATGCTTTACGATCAAAATAGTCTGTAGCAGCAACACAAATAATATTATCTAAGCTATATGAGCAAGGATAGGCTGGGTTGCTTTCAACATTAATTCCCCTATTACCAGCAGCAGCCACAAACAAACCACCAGCATCTCTGAATTTTGCAATAGCAGCTTTTTCAGATTCTGATGAGCCGCTAGAAGAAAAACTAGCATTAATAATCTTAATATTATTAAATGTGGCAAAATTAATGGCTTTAACAATGTCGCTGATATAGAATTGGTTGTTGGAGTTTCCAGCTTTAAGAGCTACTAAGCTCACATTCCAATTAATACCAGCAATTCCAATTCCATTATTTCCCTTAGCTCCAATAGTTCCAGCAATATGGGTTCCATGGCTGTAATCATCCATTGGATTATTGTCTCTGTTTACAAAATCCCAACCATGATTAGGACAAGAGGCTTGTTTGTTGTTTTCATCTCTGCAATTAGCTCCGTCCCACATATTGTCCCTAAGATCAGAATGATTGTAATCAATTCCAGTATCAACAACAGCTACTTTGATTGCTTTTGAACCAGAATAAATATCCCAGGCTCCTACAGCATTAATATCTGCTCCAGCTTGCCCGCGATAGCCAAAGACTGATTGGCCAGAATTTTGAAGACCCCAGAGATTAATAAAGTCAGGATCATTAGGAACAACAGCTGCTCTGCGGATATAGTTGGGTTCAACATATTCTGCTCCATAACTATGACCCAATCTTCTAATGGCAGATTTCACTGTTTCGTTCTGCCTAGTCCTGTAAACAGCAATATTGCTTTCTTTAATTGCTTCTTTTAAATCCAAATTATTATCTGCTCCAAAGCTATATGTCCTCTCATTGCCATAATCCTGTCTTAAATCTATTTGATTAGAATAGAATTTAACTAGGATTTCCCCAGTGGCAAAATCTTTTCCTTCTACTAGGTTTCCAATATTACTATCTTCTGGAGTGGGAGGCACGGGAGGTGTGGGTGGTGTAGGTGGAGGCGTACTATTGCCTTGCGTAGTGAAATTTATCAATGGCAAACCATAAACAGTGATATTCCCTTTTCTAGTTACTCCCTGGTAGTAATAGGTGGTTCCGGGTTGCAATCCACTAATTTGAGCAGAAAAACTGCCACTAGTTAGTTTCCCAAAATTAGGAGTAGCATTGCTTAAGTCACCTGGGCTTTGGCCCCAGACAAACCAAGTATCAACATAGAAATCATCAATGCCCGAAAGACTAGCATTGAGAGTAGCGCTAGTTTCAGTAATGTTACTAGCTGGTTGGCTAGTGACATTAAATCCAGCCTGGGCCAGAATTAAAAATGGTATCAGGGCAAATAGAAAAATTAGCCCGATGATTTTTTTCATAAAATTAATCAAAGATAAAATCTTGTGTAGCTAAAACTAAATGGGAGGATATTCCATCTATTGCATCAATGTCTGCATTCAATTTCTGAATATCATCTTTATGCCCTTTAGCTACAACAACAATTAAACCAACACAATCTTGAATGCATTTGGGTTGAACATTCACTCCCAAACGCGACATGATCAAATGGCCATTGTCGCTTAATATCTTATTTAACTCTGGAGAATGTGTTTGACGACTGGTAACCAAAATAGTAATGGTTGCCAAATCCATTTTTGATTCTTCCATATTATTTATTGTTTTCATTATACCACAAAAGGGCTTTACAAGCCCTTCTGATTTATCCACATGTCTACAAAATGTTTGAAATTGTCAGCTATTAAGTCTCTGGCCCTATCTTGGCTAATAGCTCCTGACAAATATCCTTTGAGCGGATCATAGAATATTGTTCTGCCAATAGCAAAGCCAATTATTTCTTGATATTCTCCAGCTTCCTGAAGCCACTTTTCTACAAACTCCTGGCTTTCTCCTCGGCCCAAGAATATTATTTGAGCTTCTGGCCCAACAGCTTCAATTACTTCCTTCCATTGGGATTTGGAAAATCCCTCTATTTTCCAAATATCTACTTTAATCTGTTCTTTAATTTCACTAATAGCTCGGGCTGTTTTTTCGGCTCTGTAATTCTTTTCATACTCTTCCTTGTTTCCAGCAATTTCTAAATCTTTAGCAGTGGGAGGAACTAACAATTCAAACAACAATTTGTAATTATTGTTCTGGCAATAATTGCTTAAAGATTTCAATCTTTCTATCTGAATTTTGTTATTCTCTACATTCTCAGGATTGTATCTGACCAAAACTTTAACATAGTCAGGATCCATCTTTTTAATATGTTCTCCGAAATTAGCCCCATATTCAAAGTCAAAAACATCCTGACCACTCTTTTCTACTGGAATAGAAAGCTT
Source organism: Patescibacteria group bacterium (assembly GCA_022710815.1). Taxonomy (GTDB): domain Bacteria; phylum Patescibacteriota; class Minisyncoccia; order Minisyncoccales; family JAGOPM01; genus JAKLGF01. The sequence continues at coordinate 4,177 of JAKLGF010000010.1, read as the reverse complement.
AACTCCCATTCTTTTGGCTTGCTGTCCAATTTCAAATCCAAACTCCTCATCAACCAAAATCCCAAACCATTCCTTGTTTTCGTAATTAACCACTGCCTCTCGGAAGCCATTAAAAACAATCTGTTTCAATTCTTTTACTTTCTGCTTTTGTTCCTCATCTAGAGGAGTGCTAAATCCTAAGAGATTTTTGACAAAAGAACTGCGATGATCAAAAGGTAAAATTAAAAGCTGATTTTGCATAGTTTTATTAATCTGATGATAGCATAAAAATTAAGAATTCTTTAGTCTTGACTTCATTAGATTATAATGGTTAAATATTATTGGAAACAAACTGCCTAATTAAAGGCATAAAAAGGAGAGAACATTGAAAAAAATAATCGTATTGCTGATAGCTTGCCTATTCATGGGAATAACCATAACCTATGGTTCTGATTCCCCGCCCACTCAAGAAAAGTATCAGGACTATGCAGAACTGAGGGCTAAAAGAGACCTCTATGATGCACCTGAGAAGTTGGAGAACTACAACAGTCCTCAAACTGTTTCTTCTCAAAACAGGGCTCAGTCAAAATCCAATGATGAGGTTCCGCCACTCAAAGAAGAAATTGTTGTTGGAGAACCAATCAAGGGCACACCTGTTTACAATCTCCCTATCAATTTCGGATATGATTTCATGAGAAGAATTTATGGAATTGTAATCCATGGATTTGAGGGGAATATAAACAGCATTATTCATGCCCTACGCCAACCTAGTCAAGGAGAATGGTATGGCTTAGCTTATCACTTCCTCATCTATGGCGGAGCTATTTGGAAATTAACTCCTGAAGGTGTTGTTACTTATCATGCCGGACCAAGCCAATTCCCAGACATTGTCAATGGATTGACATCAGGAATCAATGAAGTGACAATTGGCATTGCCATTCTCAACAAAGATGCCACTGATGCTGATTATCTGGCTTTAACCAACTTGATCAAAGACATCATGTTGCGCCAGCCCTATCTCAGAAAAAAATTGATCTACTGCCATAAAGAAGTTTCTCCGGGAAGAAAAACAGACCCAGAAGTCTTTGACAGAGAAAAGTTTGACATGCTCATGGATTGGGACAACTTCACGATCGAGCGCAATATTGCGCTTATTAGAGCAGACATCAAGCTGGCCAAGAACCTTGGCCGTTGGGATCAGGCTCTTAATCCTGAATGGAAACCAGCCAAAGAGCTGATCAAAGAGGATGCTATCAAAGCCGGAGTCTATGACCTAATGAAGGCGGACTTCGAAAACTAGTTCTTTTTGCAAACAAAAAGCCCCTTAGTGATAAGGGGCTTTTAATATGTTTAAATTTATCTTTGCGCAATAAGCAATATCTTGTTATATGAAAATTCATTAGGATGCTGAGCTTTCTTTCTTTTCACTTCTAATACTTTAAATCCGTGCTTAGTTAGGATATTCGTAAGCTCTGACTCGGAATAAAGTTTAATGTATATTGTTTCCTCGGGCAAAAATGGCTCAGGCATATTAACTTCTCCTTGACCCTCTTGCATAACAAGACCAAAAATTCCCCCATCTTTTAAATATGTCTTTATATTAACGATTGTTTTCTCGAAATCATTCTGATCAAAATGAAACATTGAATATCCAGCCCAAACAGCATCAGCTTGATGCTTGGGGACAAATACTCTCATGTCTGCGATTACAAATGAAAGATTGGGATAATTCCTTTCAGCAATATCAATCATTGTTGATGAAAGATCTGATCCTTCTGCGTCAAATCCTTGGTTAAAAAACCATCCAGCAGAAAAGCCAGTGCCACACCCAATATCAACTATGTGTGCTTTTGGAGTAAGATAAGAAATGAATGTTTTTAAGAAAACCAGATCTTCCTCACTATCAATAGAATCATAGTTTGCAGCATAGTCCTGAGCTATTTTGTTATAAATTTCTACAGCTTTCTTGTTTTTTTCATCCATATTGTATTATATAATATTTTATCACTTTTCTAATCAATAATCTATTACTTAAATATCTGGTATATTTTCTTGCTATAAAGCCAAGATTTCATATAAACAAAAAATCCCATAAAGGGATTCTTTGTTTTATGTTGCGGGATATGGATTCGAACCATAATAGCCGCCTTCAAAGGGCGGCGTCCTACCATTAGACGATCCCGCAATAACTGCACATAGTATTAATCATAAAAGAAATTCTCCTATTAAGACTAATACTTCTTTTAACCTTAACTCTCAAAAGACCATGATAATTTTCTCCCACATTCTTTCTTTTTGTTTGTGGATTATCCTTTTTAAAATAAACCCTTAATCGATCTTTATTTATTTTAACTATTTCTGCCCAATATCCAATAGATCTTTCCCATCCTTTGTTCTTATGAATATATAATTCATAAATCAATTCATTCTCGTCAACTCCAAATATTTCTTTCAACCACCTTACAAAAAACACTATCATTCTTGAATCAGAATTGGCCAAATAAACCATCTGTCCAACTCGATGTTCTTTTTCTTTTGCTCCCTCTGCCCAATATAGGGCTGTTCCTGCAATTAGCAAATCTCTTTTTGAGAATGAGATTATTTGCTCTTGAGCTTCTTTCTCAATAATCAAAGATTCTTTAATTCTTTTTTCTTTTCTAGCTAAAGCCCCTCTTTGTGCGCCTTCTTTTTGTTTAGTTTCTAATTCTTGAATTAATTTCTGCTCAAGCTGAATATCTCTTAGCCACAAAGACAATGTAGATTTAGAAACTCTAACTTTCTCATAAATCTCTTTGTACGACAATCCTTTCTTCCTCAGCTTAATTGCTTCTTGCTTTAAAATGTTTTTTGACATAATAGAACCAAGCTATCATTGAACTAATAGTAACATAGCTAGTTCTTCTTTGAAAGATCTACTTATTCACTTCTCCCCCAAGTCCAAAAATTCAACTATTGCCAACTCAATTGGCAATTGGGGTATAGGCGAATAACGAATGGCATTCTGGGCTTCCAGAAACAATTCCAAGCCCCTATGAATGTCTTTTTCTTCTAAAGCATAAACATATTCCTTGATTTTTTCAAGGTCTTCTCGGGTCAGATTGGCAAACAAGGGATTAATCAATCTTTCATCAATTTTAAGCAACATCATCTGCCTGAAATAGTTAATAACATCCTTGGCAAACTCATGGGGATCATAGCCTTTATCTAATACTTCATTAAGGTAGCCAATGGCTCCTTTGGTGTCTTTTTTAACCAAATAGCCAGCAAACTGTTCCAAAACTCTTACATCAATCAGGCCCAAAATTTCCCTAACTTCATCAGCTGTTATTGTCTTATCCTTATCAAAGATAATAACTTGGTTTAAAAACACTTCAGCATCTCTGACTGCTCCACTAGCGTTAGCTGCAATAAGGTTAAGGGCGTCTTTTTCTACTTTCACCTTTTCTGCTTTAGCAATCCTTTCTAATTTAGCAGAAATCTCTGCTACTGTTGGTTTTTTGAAATCAAATCTCTGACAGCGGGAAGTAATAGTAGAAATCATTTTATGAAATTCAGTAGTAGCTAAAATGAAAATAGCATGCTTGGGCGGTTCTTCTAGGGTTTTAAGCAAAGCATTAGCAGCATCTTTGGTTAATTGATGGCATTCATCAATAATTATCACTTTGTATTTCAATTGGCTAGGAGCAAACTTAATTCCCTCTCTTAATTCCCTAGCCTCATCAATTCCACGATTAGAAGCCGCGTCTATTTCAATAATATCCATGGCCCTATTCTCGCTAATAGCAAGACAATTAGCGCACTTGTTACAAGGCTCAGCTCCTTTGCGATCTAAACAATTAACTGCTCTGGCTAAAACTCTGGCTGTAGTTGTTTTTCCCACTCCGCGCGGACCACAAAAAAGATAAGCATGAGCTACTCTGTTGGTAGCCAAAGCATTAGATAGTGTTTTAACAATATCATCCTGACCAGTTACTTCAGAAAAGGTCTGAGGCCTGTATTTGCGGTAAAGCGCTAAATTTTCCATAATGTTATTTCTTAAATACTACAATCTTGTATGCCAAGAAATTCCAGACTGCTGATACTAGGGCAGCAATAATGGTTCCAATCAAAGACCATTCTTGAACACTCAATCCAAATTGAGGCCTAATTACATTAATGACAATGTGAAAGGCTGTAACATTAATACATAGACCAATAG
>JAKLGF010000001.1 GCA_022710815.1 Patescibacteria group bacterium | reverse complement strand
ATTATGTTTCTCAATTACCATTGCTTTGTTGATGTCTCCATCTTGTCCAAAAGCCATGCTTGAAAAAAGATAATAGCGGGCAGAATCAACTCCGGCTAAATTAATCATTTCATGAGGGGTGATATAGTTGCCAGAACTTTTAGAAATCTTGTCTCCTTCTAAAGTCCAGAATCCATGAGCCACAACTTTTTTTGGAATTTCTATTCCAGCTGCTAAAAGAATTCCAAACCAGATGACGGTATGGAACCACAAAATATCTTTGGCCATTATGTGAGCATCAGCTGGCCAATATTTCTTGAATTGTTCTTGATCTTCTAGATATCCAATTCCAGATAAATAGTTGGTTAAAGCATCAAACCAAACATAGCAAGTATGAGTTGGATCAAATGGAAGAGGAATTCCCCATTTGAGATTTTTTCTGGAAATGCTTAAGTCTTTTAATCCTTCTTTGATTCTGTTCAATATTTCTTCTTTTCTAAAAGAAGGGACAATAACATCAGTTTCGCAGATTTTTTGGATTTGATCTTGGTATTTGCTTAATTTGAAGAAGTATGTTTCTTCTTCTAACCAAGTTACTTCTTTTTTGTGAATTGGACAGCACTTATCTTCTAAATCCTTTTGTTGGTAATAGGCTTCGCAAGCAGTGCAATACCATCCTTCATATTTTCCTAAATAGATATCTCCTTGATCATAAACCTTTTGAAGAATGGTTTGGACTACTTTTTGGTGGTCTGGATCAGAGGTTCTGATGAATCTATCGTATTGGATATTAAAATCAGCCCAGGCTTTTTTGTATTCTGGGATTAGGGCATCAATGAATTCCCTGGGGCTTTTGCCAGCTGCTAAAGCTGTTTCTTCTAATTTTTTTCCATGTTCATCGGTTCCAGTCAAGAAAAAAACATCATAGCCCAGAAGTTTGTAATAGCGGGCTAGGATATCAGCTGCCAGAGTAGTGTAGGCATGGCCGATATGGGGAACTGCATTGGGGTAATATATGGGGGTGGTTACGTAAAATTTGTTCATGTTATTAATATATTATTATAGAACAATGGCGGTTTGACAATAGACAGGCCAAATAGGAGTGATATAATGGCGATATACAAATATATGGACAAATATTATATTGTTTCCCTTATTTTAATTATAATCTCAGCCCTAGTAGGCCTTTGGCTCTATCCCCAAATGCCTAATATGATGCCTAGCCACTGGAATACTGCTGGCCAAATTGATGCTTATTCTCCTAAAGCAACAACTCTTTTTGCCATGCCCATAATTGCCTTTTTAATGCTTTTGCTCTTTATTTGGCTTCCCAAAGCTGATCCTAAACAGGAAAATGTAGCTTTTAACAAGCCCTATTATCAGAAAGTAGTCTTAGTTTTAATTCTTTTCTTTGTGTATCTGTATGCTTTGACCATTGCTACTAGCATGGGCTATTCCTTTAATATGACCCAATTCTTGATTCCAGGAATGGGATTTTTGTTCTTTGTTTTGGGAAAGCAAATGGAAAAGATCAAACAGAATTGGTTTTTTGGAGTTAGAGTGCCTTGGACTATTCAAAATGAAGTTGTTTGGGATAAAACACACAAAATAGCATCAAAATTGTTCAAAGCTTTTGGAATTTTGCTGATTGGCGTGGGCTTGGGTCTGCCACAATATGTGTTTGTCGTAATGATGGCCCTAATTATTGCCATTGTTGTCTTTTGTTTCATTTATCCATATTTAGAATGGAAGAAATTGCAGAAATAAGATATGGAAGATAAAAACATTTTGCTCTTGGATTTTGACGGCGTTATTGCTGATAACAATGATATGGCTATTGGGATAATAAGGAAGTGTCTTGAGGAAATTTATGGCCACTATCAAATAGATTCAACAGTTTTTGATGACTTGTCCCAAGATTTGTACTACTTCAACACGGGAGACAATGCAGCTAGTATTAAAAACAGGATTCCCCAAACAACTGATCAGGAAATAATTGATGCTGAAAAGCTATTCAGAGGCCAAGACTTGGCTGGAATGTATGAAAAGACAGAAATGGTCCAAGGAATGAAAGAGTTAATAGAAACCTGCAATCAAAAAGGAATAAAGATATATATTTCTTCTCTGGCTCACAAGCCATTTATCCAAGGATTCTTAGAAAGAAATAATTTAAGACAATATTTTACTGATCTCTTTGGAAAAGAAGATGGGAAGAAGGTAGGGCATATACAAAAGATAAGGCAGGATTATCCAGAAGCCAAGATTCATTTTGTTTCTGATGGCATTGCTGATGCTAAGGAAAAAGCAGACTATTTCTACGCCTATGTCCATGATAATAATCCCAGGAGAAAGCAAGCTTTTGCTGATTTGGGCTGCCAGATATATGGAAATATCAAAGAAATTCAAGACAAATTGATAGTTGCTTTTTTAGAGCAATAGTGGCATAATAGGGCATTGATAATACTATGGAAGATCAAAACTTAATTCAAAAAATTGACCAATTGGTTCAGAAAGTGGACCATATGAAAAAGCAGGAAAAAATGGACTTGTCCTCAGATCAGGACCTTTCCATTGCCATAATGAACCTGGTTTCCATTGAGGAGCATTTCTTTTTCACTGGAGCTAAATTAGATAAGCCAGAATACTTTGACTTGATTAATGAAGTCAGAGAAATGAGAAAGGTTTTGCTTAAGAAAATCATTAAGGAATACGAAGGAGAAGTTTGGTGCATTTCCAAGCATTTGTTAGCTGCTTCAATGCGCTTAATGGAAGTAGGAACCAAGGCCTTGGGCCAAGGAAACAAAGAAGAGGCCTATGACTTATTCAAAAAAGCCTACAACCTCTATTCCTTGTTCTGGGGATTGAATATGAAATTAATTGGCACAGAGAATATTAAGAAGATTGAGGATAATGCTATGAATGTTGAAGATAAAAAGCCAGCTGGATTTATGGGAAAGTTAGGGGATTTAGTTAAGAAAGCAATTGATTGTTGCTTAGAATAAAAATTAAAAACCAGCTCCGCAAGGGGCTGGTTTTTGTTTTGTTTGGCAATCAAGCAGCAAAGAGACTGTAGCTTTCTGGTTGGAAATTGGGATTGGTCCTGTCCATTTCTTGGATGACTTCTTTGAAATCAAGATAGCTTTGCCATTGATGAGTTTCTCTGAGGAAATATGGTCCATTCCACATATCTTCAATAGCGAAAGCAAAGAACTGGCTGGGAGTCATGTGTCCGAAATGCTTTTGGAGGTTAATTGATTCTCCGGCTCGCAAATGCAGTAAGCCTTTGCGATCGGAAAATCCTCCAGTGGCTTGGCGGGCAGAAGAAATGAAATTCTGGAGAATGGCAGAGAGGTTTTCTTTCTTGTTAGTATTTTTACAAGAAAGAAGACTGAGATAACTTTTCTTGCCATATTGGAAATGATCAAATAGGCAATAGACTATCTCTGGGATTGATCTGTGGTTCAAAACATCGTGATAGGCTTTGTGAAGCATAACATCGCGAGCCACAATCATGGGAATGATTGTGATTCCAGAATCCTCTTTGATTTGTTGGCAGATGTGGGAAGGGGGAATGTGGTGGCGGCTTTCTCGTGGTCCGAGTTTTAATTCGTTACCATGAAAAATCCAATAGGTTCCTGCCATCAAATGACTCTCTTTTTTGTTGTAATCCAAGGTGAAATTCTCCATAGGGTCCTCCTTATTTTCTAGATTCTCTGATCAGTATAATTTGGAAAAGAATGTTTTCTTACTCTATTATATTAAAAAAAGAAAATTGATAGTTGTGGAGAATTAGAAAACAAAAAAAGGATATTGTCTATCCTTTTTTGACTTCTTTCCAAACAATGTCTGATTCTTTTCCGCAATATTCCAGCCATTCTCCTTCTTGTGTAACCACATACCATTTTTTTTTGGTTTCAGACCAGATCATTGGGTCTCCTTGATAATATGGCTTTTTAACAATTTCCTTGGGTTTTAATTTATCTAATTCCAGCCATTTTTTAAAAACTGTTTCAATGGAATAGTCCAAGTTCCTAGAATTAGCCCACTTAGCAACCTTATCTATTGCTTCTTTGGCTTTTACAACTGATCCAGACAAGTCTATTAATTGTTTAGCTGGTCTGGTAAAGCGGGAATAGATTATCTTTTTCTTTTTAGCATCTTCTTTGATCTGTTCTAAAGTAAATCCTTTAGTGGCAAAGAAATAATTGACTACTGCTTGGATATCAGATTCTTTTTCTTCTGTACTTTGTTTTGGTTTAGCAACCATATTAACCTTTAATTAGATCAAGAGTTTCTTTGTAGAATTTAACAGCATTATCCAATTCCTTTATTCCCTTATCTGTTATTTTGTAAAATCTTTTGATTTCAGCTTGCTGACTTTTAACAAATCCATCTTTTTCTAGTCTGTAGAGTACTCGGTAAGCAGTAATTTCTCCAGGAAGAAATCCAAATTTCTTTTTGACAGCGCTTCTAATTTGCCAAGCATAAATGGGCTCGTTTTTAGGAGCCTCTTTGATCAAGGTGAGAACATAAATCCACAAATTATCTATTGTGTTTGATTTTTTTAGGCGCTGGATTGGTAGCATATGAGTAGTCCTTTACAGGACAGTTATTAAGTAATAATATGATAAAAAGGGAAGGCTAGCAAGCCAGCCCAGAAAATTATACAAACATATGGAACCATTTCAAAGATTCAAAAGAATGGCTACAGAAGAAAACCTTTGGGTTTATGCTTTGAGCCTAGGGGTTAACAAAGAAGTAATTGTTGAAGATTTAAAGCGAGATGTATTTGAAAAATTCAATTTCTTGCCTAATAGCAACATGACCCTGACTTTTGTTTTAAACAAATTGTCTTCTCAGGGATATATCCACAAAGGAAAGTTTTCAGGCAGGGAATCATTTACTACTACTCCCAAAGGAGTATCTGAATTAGAGAAAGCCAAGAAATTTGTCCAGGAATTGCTTCAAAAAATGTAAATTATTCACAATTGACAGTCATTTTTAGCCCCTTTTTAGGCCTATTTCTAAAAGGGGCTTTTTTGTGGATAACTAGGGCCCAAACCCTTAAAAATTAAGGATTTTTGCCCTATTTTGTAACAAAACCGGGTTTTAAACGTTATAATTAGTAGTCGCACCTTAATTGGCCCAAAACAAAAAGGGCGATAATTCTATATCCTATAGAGGAGGATTTTGTGAAAAAGAAGATTCTAGCTGTATTGGTTGCCATAATGGCATTGTCCATGTTTGCAGGGAATACAAAAGCTGCAACTCAGATTGAAATCACCAGACATTCTAGCTCAATTGACCTTGCAGTAACCGCTACGGTTACTTACGACAACTTGGTTGTCAAAGTCAAAGTTCAGAATTGGAATGGCAACAACAGCGCCACGTTTTCTCTTGTTGGAACAGGTCCTAGTAAAAAAGGCGTAACTACGATCATTAAATCCAAGGCAATCAGATTGCAAAAGGATTCCCAAGAACAAGAAGTAGTCCTTGAACCAAGCACATCCTTGGATCCTGAAACCAAGTATGGTTTTACAGTCAGACACTATGACCCAGTACTTGGATCCAAAGTAGACGATGCTGACATTGATTTTGTCACTCCGCCTACACCTGTTGTCGATGTTGAAACCGGAGAGTGTGTACAAACCGGTTCTGGCTCGTTTGAAGCTTGCGGAATAGTCAATTCCACAGGAACAAATGACACTGTTTATCTTCTCATGGAAGTCGCCCCAAGCAAGGAAATCTTGGAGAGCGATAATTATCGTGAAATCACGATCTTTCAGTATGATGGAACCGCTACCTCTGGCGAGTATCCGATTCAGGCTGAAGGTCTGTCCAAGGATACTATTTTCTACTACCGAGTCATTGCGCAGAATGGAAGTGGGTCCGATACCGGGCAGATAAGGGAAGTCAGAACGCTTCCCTGAACCAGATCTTTAAAAATCAATTGTAATAACTTTGCTTGTTTGGGCAAGTAAAAAGGTAAAACCTAAGCGGCTGGCTTGTATAGCAGCCGCTTTTTATTTACACTTAAATCATGAAATACAAAGGAGTTGTTTTTGATTTTGACGGAACTCTAGCTGATAGCGAAGTCTTGCAAAAGAAGAAGTGGGATATTGTTTTGGCTCCTTTTGGAATCACAGTATCTGCAGAAGAATATGCCCAAGATTATTGCGGGAAATCATCAGCTGATGAAATCCCAATGCTTTTGAAAAGAAAATATCCTTTAATAACCTATTCTGTGGGAGAATTAGCCCAAGCAGCCGCAGATATTTTAGAAGAACTATTTACTAATGAGGAAATAGAATTAATGCCAGGAGTTTTAGAAGCAATTAGGTTTTTCAAAGAAAAGGGAATTAAAATGACTGTTTGCTCAGCCAAAGATATTCCTGAATTAGTTTTGAAATTAAAGGCTGCTGGATTAGAACAATATTTTGAAAAAGAAAAATTGTCTTCTCAAAAAGAAGCTGGGGGATTAGGCAAGCCAGATCCAGCCATGTATTTGTATGCTTGCCAGCAATTAGAATTAGAGCCCCAGGATTGTTTGTCTTTTGAAGACATGGTTTCTGGAGCCAAGTCTGCTAAAGCAGCTGGGTTATTTGTCATTGGCATGCCTAGCCAATATTCTCAGGTCAAAGAATTAGAAGAAAATACAGATTTAATTATTAAAGGAGGTTTTCCTGAATTCCTCAAAAAAGCAGGAGAAATATTATAACAATATGCCCAAAGCAATCGGTATTTACCGCGAATTAAAATTAGCTGGCAAACCAGGATCTGATCAAAGAATTCTGGATTTGACTGCTCAAGAGTTAACTAAATTAGGGTTTGAAACTAGTAATGTCTTCTCAGAACAATTTGATTTCAGCCAGCCAGTAGATTTGGTCTTTACAATGGCTAGGGGAAAAGAAATCAATGATGCCTTGTTTGATAAACAAAATCAAGGTTGGTTTGTTATCAATGCCCCTAAAGCCATTAGATTTTCTTTTGATAGAAAAACCACCTATTTAAAAATGATGGAATTGGGAGCTAATATCCCTCAGACTGAGTTTAAGAAAATAGAGGAGGTGGATTTTGCTTCTTTTAATGGACCCAAGATTTTGAAACCAGCCAACCGCCATGAATTCTGGTTTAAAGTAACCACTCAGGAAGAATTTGATAAAGCCATGGCTGAATACAAAACTCAAGGCATTGATGAAATCTTGGTTCAAGAATTCATTATTGGAGAATCAATTAAATATTATGCCATTGATGGGGAAGTAATTTTAGCCCCAGCTGCTAGAGAAAAATTCCAAGCTCAAGTTTCAGAAATTAATAGGCAAGTCATGTTAACTAAAACTGCTACTGGATTAAAAATCTTTGGCGGAGACTTCATAATCTCAGAAACCGGAGTCCCATATTGTGTTGATGCCAATGATTGGCCCAGCATGGGAAGCCTGGAAGGCTTTACTCAAGAAGAAGCAGCAGCAAAGATTGCTAAATTGATTGAACAAGAATACAATAATTTCAAGAAATAACATGCTCACAGACCAATTGAGAAAATTATTATCAGGACTAACAACTTCTATTGGTAAAACACTGGGAGGAATTGGCATTCATGCCAATTTTGTCACCTTTTTAGTTTTGGTTTTTGGTTTTTGGGCTGCCTACTATATCTCCATAGGAGAATATGGTTTAGCCATTTTAATGATTTTGATTTCAGGAATTTGCGATGGAATTGATGGAGCAGTGGCTAAAGCTAATCAAAAAGAAACAAAATTTGGAGCTTTGCTAGATTCCACTACTGATAAAGTAACAGAAATCTCCTGGTACTTGGCTTTCATTTTAGTTCCTTCAACAGTTAATTTAATTATTCCTTCCTTTTTAGCTTGTTCTGCCTTTATGGTTGCCAGCTATATCTCCAAGCATGCCAAGGCTGATGGAGGAAAATCAGGCGGGGGATTAATGGAAAGAAAAGAAAGATTGATTTTAATAATTATCGGATTATTATCTGCCTCCAATGGCAAGCCAGATATTTTGTTCTGGTGTTTGTGGATTATTGCCATTGGTTCCACTATTACTGCTTGGCAAAGATTCTACAAAAACTACAAGATTTTGTCGGAAATGAAATAATTAAGCACATTAAAAGGCAGAGATTGATTCTCTGCCTTTTTTGTTTTGTTATTCGGGCCAGTAGTAAGTGGGGCTCGCTTCCTTGAATTTCTCTGGATTGTTAGAGACCAAAGAATTCAAGATGTCGTCATCGCAGATCAGAGTGCCAAGACAGTTTCTGGGTCCGCGTAAGACAAAAACAAAAAAGATTTTTGCTTGTCCTTCCGAGGCTTTTTGATAGATTTGAGGGTCGTCTTTGAGGGAAATCCTTGCAGTGACTTTTCGTTCATTGTCACAAATTGGCAAGTTGGAATTGCTTCCGACATCAATGCCCCATTCGACTTTGGCCGAACTTTTGGGTTTTTCGCCTGACGTTTCTTCTTTTGTTGAGAGATTGGGATCAAGAAATGCAGGATTTCTCGGGTCAGGGAAATAAGGGAATCTCATGCTTGAGTGATTTATTTTCCCTGGACGTTTGATAGCAAACCTTCTTTCAATTCTCCAGCATTCTTCTTCAGATCCATTACAGGGACGATATACTGCGACAAAGGCGAAAATTCCAAGACTAATGGTTGGTGTTTCTTTGCCAATAAGAAGAGTTCTGCTGTCTGAGATTTCACCATCGGCAACAACCGGATAATTATGGCTATTGTCGAGAATTCGGCTGAATCCCTCGAATTTCTTTTTGTTGTCGCTATAGTGCATCCAATAGCAAACAACAATGCAGGAAATCCAGAAGGGTAGAATGACTAGAGCGACCCAGTGGGGGATTAAAGGCTTTAACCAAAAATCGATTAAGCCTGCTCCCTTAGCTGATGCTATGAAGCTGACAATTTCGATTAGGGCCAAAATAACTCCTAAAACATCAGCAATGGCTCCACAGAGGCCAACTTTCTTTTTTCCGAAGATTCTTCTTCGAACAAAGTTAAGCCTTACTTTTTCAAACGCAACATTCTCTTTGTTTTTCATTACTACTCCTATTATGCTGTTAAACAGCTGCTTCTTGTCGCTTTCACACCCTTTGATATCTTGGGGGATAAAGTATTCCCGAAGCAATTTGAGCATACCATATCTTTAGTTTGTGTCAAATGTATAGACATTTACATTAGTTAGCTCGTATGTTATGGTATAGCACTGAAAAATCTGATAGATTTTTACCAATTTAATTACTACGAAGGGAGGAAAGAATGACCTACAATCGGAAACCAGGAGCTTGGCGCTTATGTGCCAATGGCTGCGGAACAATTATTGGCAATCACAATAAAAGTGGCCTTTGCGCAAAGTGCGCGCAAAAAACAGAGAAAAGCGGAAAAGAACAAGAAAAGGCAAGAATTGAGGCAAGCCAAGCAAAGCCCAAAAAATTCTTTTGCCAAGAATGCGGAGCTGAATTGCTTGATCGTAAAAGAAAAGCTCGCCCCGGCAAAAAATTGCTTTGTCCTAATTGTATTTCTGTCTTAAAAGATGAGAAGAAATACTATAGCCAACCAGAAGAACAAAAAGAAAGCAGAGAAGAAGAGAATTGTAAGGAAAAGAGCTTGGCCCAAAGATGCCCAGAATGCAAAGAGTTTGATTTGCTTGAATGCATAAGCTTGAAAGATAACAAAACAAAAATCTGTCGAGCTTGCTATAACAAGCAAGTCAAAACAGAAAAGGATAAGGAATGGAATAAAAACCATCCTAATCAAATCCAAGAACTTCCGTTTGGGACAATGCAAAAGGTTATTGGAACACTGGATCCTTCAATAGAATTCTGCGATCCGAATAAGCTTCGTTGCTCCAAGTGCGGCCGTCCGGTTTTCAGAGATGATCCTGTTCCTGTTGGAACCAAGTTGTTTTGCGAAAAGTGTCGAAAAAAGATTCTCCGCCATGGCAGCAAAGAAAAAACATTGCCAAAAGCAGAAGAAAAAAAAGAAGTTAAGCTCAAAAAACATTCCAAGATCTGCAAATGCGGAGCCAAACTTGGCAATGCTAACAAAAGCGGACTTTGTCAAAAATGCGAACAAGAAGCTATTGCCAAGAAAGCAAAGTTTTGTAAATGTGGAGCCAAACTTGGCAATGCTAACAAAAGCGGACTTTGCGCAAAGTGCGCAAAAGATGTGAAAGTAAACAAAAGCCAAGATTCTAGCTCTGATCAATGGCAAGCCGAGTATTGTCAGTGTGGAGCAAAAATACCCAAGAACAACAAGACAGGCAAATGCACAGAGTGTTGCCGAAAAGATCGCATGGCCAGACGAAAAGAAAAAAGCCAAGCTGCAAAGAAAGAGCGGGAAGAAGTCAATGCAGAAATAGTAATACGATGCGAAGTGTGCGGAGAGATTCTTCCAAGAAAATACAAAAGAAAGATAAAGGGAGTCCCATTCCTTTGCCGCAAGCATTACATTGAATGGAAGCGAGATCAAAAAGATCCTGAGAGAATCAAAAAACGCGGGGGCATTATTGTTAAATGCTCTTGCGGAAAAGAAGTTATCCGTAAGAAGATTTTCCCAGGTCAAGAAATTCTTTGTGATGAATGCAAAAAAATAAGGAAGGCAGAACTCAAAAAGGGCTATCTTGAAAAAAAGAGAAAACCCGCAGTCTGCGAAAAATGCGGAACCCCACTTCCCAAAAGAAAGCGCCGCGGAATTAACATGACTCTTCTTTGCCATAAATGCGAGAAAGAATCAAGAAAAGAAAGATGCTCTTTCTGCAAGGAAATAAGGACAGTCAGTACTCGCCTTGAAAACGGAGATCCTGTTTGCGGAGTTTGCTCTAACAAGCTTAAGCAAAGATTGTCCATTAATCCAATTCCAGAGAGGTATTGCGCTTGCGGAGCCAAACTCGGGCACAGGAACAAATCAGGCATTTGCCAAAAGTGTGCTGATAAAGAAAAGGAAAAGAATAAAGACAAGACTTCCAAAGAGATCTCTGAGAGAGTAATCAAGTCCGAAAACAAGTCAGTCCAAAAGATTGTCCAGAAAGCCCAAGAGGTTCCAAAAACAAAGGAGCTGTCTCGAGCTGAGTTTGTAGAGCGAGCGCTTGGCAATGGAGCCAAGCCAGATGCTTCTCCTGAGGGAATTGTTGATGGAGAAACTGGTATTGTAATCAAAGCCAAGAAAAAAAGAGTTTCCAAATCTGACTCCCCAGAAGACGACACTTCCCAAGTTGTTTACACACCTGAACAAATCAGAGAGAAGATGCAGAAAAAGAGTTTGATGCATGGAGATCCAGAGGGAGTCCATAGAACCAAAAGAATGGAAAAGTGTCCTGGAGGTTGCCATACATTCAGCTATCTTGATTATGCTAGCCCTGTGACTGGAGAATGGATTTGTTTGGAATGCTTTGAAAGACAAACCAGAGCTTGCCAAAATGAATCTGACCCAGAAAAAAGAAAGCAGCTCTTTCCTTTCTTGAAAGGACCCATGATCGTTAAATAGCAAGAACTTCGTAGAAACAAAAAAGCCCGGACTCATAAGAGTTCCGGGCTTTTAATATGTCTGTATTATGGTTTCCAAAACAAATTTCTCACTTTTCCAGTGAAGGCAAATATTTGAACAATCCAGCCTGATTGCTTGCCAACAACCTTAACTCTCTTGTTTAATAAATCTCTTTTGAAATCTTGTAAGTTAGTAGCAGGGGATTCTAGATAAGCATTTCCTATTTCAAAAGTAGAATGGCAATCAGATCCAGCAGTGAAAATGAAATTATTATCTTGAGCAAACTGCTCTGCTTTTTTGTTGCCATCTTTGGTTTGAGAGCGGGCATTAAAAGCTTCAGAACCATCAACTAATCCTTTCATTGATTGGGGATTGTGAAATGGTTTTTTCCAATTAAAAGGATGGGCTAGTATGGCAATGCCTCCTTGGCTATGGATTTCATCAACAACCTGCTTGGCTGTTTTGCCCTTGGGATTAATCTCTTGTTGAGTGAAATAGCCCAAGATTTCCCCAATTGTTTTGCCATTTTCCTTTATTTTAAGCTCTTGGCCTAAAATCAGGTTAAAACCATGCTTTTTTGAGGCAGAAATGGCCTCTGGCCAGGCTTTTGTAGTATTGTGGTCTGTTATTGCTATGCCATCTAAACCCTTGCGTTTGGCAGCTAAAATCAAGGCTTCCGGGGAAGCATTTCCATCATTGGAATACCAGGAATGGCAATGCATGTCTATTTTCATATAGCAATCATACCATAAATTTGAATTTTGGGGAAATATAAATATAATAAGAACAATGATGATTCAAAGAATATTCATTGCTATTAATCTGCCCGATGAGGCCAAAGACCATTTAGAGCGTCTTCAAAATGGTTTAGATATTCAATTTCAGGAAAATATTGTTAAATGGGTTAATCGAGAGAATATGCATTTGACCTTGGCCTTTATGGGAGGAATCTTGGAAAAAGATTTGCCCAAGGTTTTAGAAATCTGCAGCCAGATAATTCCTGATTTTGAGCAATTTGATTTGCATTTGACTCAGACTGAATATGGCCCGCCCAAACATTTCCCACCCAGGCTGGTTTGGATTAAAGCTGAATCTGATTCTTTGATGGAAATGCAAAAACAATTGCAATCAGCTTTAACTAAAAATGGTTTTAAGTTAGAAGATAGGGAATTTATCCCCCATTTGACTTTGGGCAGAATAAATACCATGGAATTTAGAAACATTGATCCAGAAACCAAGCCTGATGTTGATGTTTGTGCTGAACTTGACTTTATTGTCCAGTCTGTTGAAGTAATGAGGAGCGAATTGAAAAGATCTGGAGCCGAATACGAAGTTATTCAAAGTTATCCATTGAAACAATTATGAAATACTATTTCATCGGAATTGGGGGCATTGGAATTTCTGCTGTTGCCCAATATTTCAAATCACAAGGCCATGATGTTTATGGCTCAGATTTGGTTGAGAGTGAAATAACTCAATTGTTAAAAGAAAAGGGAATTTCTGTTTTTCTTAATCAGAACAAAGAAAACATTGATCAAGTAAAGCCAGACATCGTTGCTTTTAGCCCAGCAGTTAATCCTGATAATCCAGAATATATCCAAGCTCAAGAATTAGGAATTGTGTGCAAGACTTCCCCAGAATTATTGGGGGAAATAACAAAAGAGTATTTTACTATTGCTGTTTGCGGTTCCCATGGCAAAAGCACTACAGCTGCCATGGCTGCTTTAATGCTTGAGAATTCAGACTTAGATCCCACTGTGATTATTGGAACCAAATTAAAAGAATTTGGAAATACTAATTTCAGAGCTGGGAAATCAAAATACTTAATCATTGAAGCTGATGAATATAAAAGATCATTTTTAAATCATTGGCCCCAGATTGTCATTTTGACCAATATTGAAATAGACCACTTAGACTATTTCAAAGACTTGGCTGATTTAAACTCTGCTTATCATGATTTTATCTCCCATTTACCAGAAGATGGTTATTTAATTTTGAATCAATCTATTGAAAATGATTTTGGAGTAAAGAATTGTATTAATTACAGCAATCAAATCAAATTGGATTTGAAAGTTCCAGGAGACTACAACCAAGAAAATGCTAATGCAGTTTTGAAATTAGCTGAAATTCTGGATATCTCAAAAGAGTTAGCAATTAAATCTTTAGAGAATTACCAAGGAGCTTGGAGAAGGCTAGAAGAAAAAGAAATGAATATTGAAGGGAAAATAATTATCCATATTTCTGACTATGGCCACCATCCAACTCAATTAATTGAAACTGTAAAAGGAATTAGGCAGAAATATCCAGACAAATTCCTGACTTGTGTTTTTCAGCCCCATCAATACAAAAGAACCTTGTTTTTTCATGAAGAATTCAAGAAAAACCTTTCTCTTTGCAAGGAACTGTCCAATGAGTTCATTCTAACTGACATCTATGATGTAGCAGGAAGAGAAGACCAAATTGCTAAAAGCCAGATCAATTCAAGGATTCTAGCAGAGGAAGCGGGAGTAAAATATGTTCCTCAAGCAGAAATCAGAGAATACCTCAAAGACAATCTCCAAGATGGCCAAGTTCTGCTCATAATGAGCGCGGGCGACTTCTACACCCTCTAATGGTTGACTAATCCAGGGATTTATGTAATATGAAACTGTTAAAAAATACAAACTACTATGGAAACAATTTCAGCTAAAAAACGCGAAATCACAGGAATGAAAGTAGAGCAGCTTAGGGAAAAAGGACTTTTGCCTGCTGTTTTGTATGGTCCAAACCATAAAAATCTTCCTATTGAACTCGATTTAAAACAATTCAATCAGCTTTTCAAAAAAGCCGGAGAAACCTCTTTGATCACCTTACAAGTTGAGGGAGACAAGGTTTCTGTTTTGATTCATGATTATCAAATGGATCCTTTATCAGGAGAAATCACCCATGTTGATTTCTATGCTCCAAGCATGACAGAAGAAACAGAAGTTGCTGTTCCTTTGATCTTTGTTGGAGAAGCCCCAGCAGCTAAGGACTTGAAGGGTACCTTGGTTAAGAATTTCTCAGAATTGCATGTTAAATGTTTGCCTCAGGATATTCCTCATGAAATCCAGGTTGACATTGCAGCTTTGGTTGATTTTGAATCCAGAATTCTAGTTAAAGACATCAAATTGTCATCCAAGGTCCATGCATTAAAGAAAGAAGATGAAATTGTGGCTTTGGTTGCTGCTCCTCAAGACATTGACGCTGAATTGTCTCAAGCTATTGAAGAAAATGTGGAAGCAGTTGAAAAGATTGAAAAGGAAAAGAAGGAAGAAGTTGTTGAAGGAGAAGAAACCAAAGAATAATTTGATTATTACAAAGCCCCCGCAAGGGGGCTTTTTTGTTTTCACTTTTCCTAATCAAACTATTTGGTATAATCAAAGCATGAAAATGCTCAAAACCACATTTCTTTTTTCATGTGCTTTGCTTCTAATTGCTTCTACTGCTTGGGCGGCTTTTGTGGCTGATGATACTAATTGCAAGGATGCCAATATTGATGCTATTTGCAAAACAGTAGAACAAACCCAATGCGACTCATACATGAAGCAATGTCTGGCTTTTTTTGAGGCCAAGGCTAAGATTTTTGACCAAGGCGCCAAGCAAGCCCAAGGCCAAGCCAAAACTCTTAAGAACGAGATTGGATCTTTGCAATCCAAGATCAGCAAGTTAGATAATGAAATTTCTAAGAACAATATTTTAGTCAAAGATCTTTCTTTGCAGGTTAACAAAACATCGGCTTCAATTAGCGAAGCCAGTTTCAAAATTGAAGATTTAAGACAAAGACTCTCTGTTCTTTTAAGAGAGATACAACAAAGCGATAATCAAAGCGCTTTGGAAGTATTTTTGTCTCAGAATGATATTAATGATATAGCGGACGAATTGATGGCTCTGGAATCTTTTTCTTCTCAGAACAAAGACTTTTTAGAAAGCGCTGTTGATTTAAAAGACTACCTTCAAAACCAAAAAGTTAAATTAAGCGATCAGAAAGATAAATTAGAAGATGTTATTGAAGTCAAAGAAGATTTGAAAGAACAAAATCAAGCTCTTAAAAAGCAAAAAGATGTTGTTTTAAAAACTACCAAACAACAAGAAGCTGAATTTCTTAAATACAAAACTCAGGCTGAAGTAGAAGCAGCTAAGATTCGTTCCAGAATCTTTGAATTAGCCGGAGTTTCAGATAGCACCAAAGCTCCCAGTTTTGGAGAAGCTTTGGCCATTGCTCAGAAAGTAGCTACTCAGATTGGAGTTAGACCAGCTTTTGTTTTAGCCATTTTTGCCCAGGAAACTAGAATTGGAAAGAATGTGGGTAAGTGCTACATTGCTGGAGCTAATGGTTTGAGCGCTGCTGGGAAAAAAGTAATGAGGCCTAATCAAGCTGCTCCCTTTATTGAAATCTGCAAAGCAGCTGGATTGGATTTTACCAAAACTCCTGTTTCTTGTCCGGCTCCTCAAATTGGATGCACTTATGGAGGAGCAATGGGCCCAGCTCAATTCATGCCTACCACTTGGAATCTATTCAAAGATCAAATCTCTGCCTATGTTGGCCATGCTCCCAATCCTTGGAACTTTACTGATGCCATGTATGCTGCTTCCTTATTCCTCAAAGATGCTGGAGCCAATGCTAATGCCTATGGAGAAAGAACAGCCGCTAAAAGATACTTTGGGGGAGATTATGGTTATCCATCAGGAGTGGCAGCCAAAGCAACCTGCATCCAGACCTTTATTGATACTGGAACAATGTCCGCCTCTTGTCAGGCCAAACTATTCTAATTCAAAAACTCCGCTAGATGCGGAGTTTTTACTTTTCAAATCCTTGTTTTAATTGGTTAAACATTTTATCCATTTTTCCTTCCATTATCTTTTCAATATTATGCCAGGATTCGTTTATTCTATGGTCAGTAATTCTATCTTGGGGGAAATTGTAGGTTCTAATCTTTTCACTTCTATCTGCTGAGCCAATCTGAGCATTTCTCTGATTCTGCATTTCTTGGTTTTGCTGAGCATTTTTCATTTCAAACAATTTAGCTCTTAACATGGCCATGGCATTTTCTCTATTCTGTTGTTGGTTTCTGGAATTCTGGGACTCAACAGCAATATTGGTTGGAATATGGACAATTCTGACAGCAGTTTCTCTTTTGTTAACATTCTGTCCTCCAGCTCCTCCTGACTTGCAAGCTTCAAATCTAATTTCATGAGGCTGAATTTGGATTTCAGTTTGAGAAGGAATAGGCATGATAGCTACAGAAATTGTGGAAGTATGGATTCTCCCGCTTTTTTCTGTTTTGGGAATTCTTTGGACTCTATGAACTCCTCCTTCATATTGGAATTTATCATAGACTCCTGGGCCAGTAATTTTGAAAATTACTTCCTTGTAGCCTTTTAATTCATTAAAGCTTTCATCCATTACAGAAACATTAAAGCCTTGGGAATTGGCATATTTGCTGTAAGCATTGAAAAGATCAGCAGCAAAAAGAGCGGCTTCATCGCCGCCCACTCCTGCTCGTATTTCAACGATAATAGAATCTTTGGTTGGTTGTTGGAAGGTATTTTCTTCCATACAAGATTAACTTTTCTTCTTGCTTTCTTTTTTAGCAGCCTTTTTGGCTTTTTTAGAAACCAAATCTTGTTTTCTGCCTTCCATCTTCTTGTTAAACTTCTGGATTTGTCCCATGGTATCCATGATCTTTTCCTTTCCAGTGTAAAAAGGATGGCATTTAGGGCAGACTTCCACTTCTAAATACTCTTTGGTTGATCCAACAGTAAAAGTATTTCCGCAAGCGCAGCGGACAGTGGCTGTTTCAAAATATTTTGGATGTATCTCTTTTTTCATACGAGTATATTATTGCATTGCTATTGTAACAAAAAACTTGAAAAAAGCAAGACCCCAGGCTTTGACAGCGGCTAAAAGATATGATTTAATAGGGAAAGCAAAACCCAAAAGGTTGTTTAAAACATATTTGTCAGTTCAAAAGAAAGAGAGGGGAAAATGGCCAAAAAGCTTAAGCCAGAAGACAAGCAGAAGAGAAAAGAGCTCAGAGAAACAAGGAATTGCATCGTTTCAACCATTATCAAGCTACTCAGATTTGGCGCGCGTATAGGAGCCATTGATCGAGCCGAGCTGGATAAGATCGGATATGAAATTGAGACAATCACTTGTGAGCTCAACCATCGCGATGGCGAATCGGATTATTCATAAAGGAGGCTAATGGAGAAAAAGATCCCTGTATCAGAATTCAAAAATGACTATCCGCTTGAAATTGGATCATCTGTGTCTGTGAATAATGTTCCTGGTCCATACAATAAAGGAGTTCTTATCTCCTACATTGATTCGAAAACAGCGATAGTGTCTGTTGCTAAAGCCATGATGCCCGAGACTGTTGCTTTGGGAAACCAGAAAGTTTTCAAATGTACCCATTGTGGCAGCATTGATACGTTCAGAGGAGATGCAATTGATCTTAACTTGGAATGCACCAATTGTGGACACAAATACGGATTCCGAGTTTATGAAATCCAAACAGATGTTGCCAATTTAGAACTGGAAACATCTGAACCAATGGAAATGGTGTCCGGGATCGTTTTCCAGGATGCTCAAGAATGGCTCAAGTTTTCTTTGTTTGCCATTGGGGTTGGAGACAGATTGGGATTCTTGGATCATGATACAGCTCTGCGCATTGGCCAGGCAATGGATTATTATCTCCAAAACCAAAAACCAAACATCATTCCCCACAGACAAGTTCTGAACTGACCAAACCTCAAAAACCCGCTTTGCAGTCAAAGGCGGGTTTTAATTTGGCTAGGGGGCTTGTCAGAACCAAAAATTATGCTATTATTATCTACGTAAAAAAATATGTCAGAAGAAATCAAACAAGATATCCAAAAAGATCTCGTGGAAGCAGGAGTGGTTTTCGGCCATAGCGTTTCTAGGAGACATCCTAAAATGAAACCTTACATTTCCAGAGTTAAGGGTTTTATCGACATCATTGATGGGAATAAGACAATGGAAAAGCTTAATTTAGCTATTGCTTTCTTAAAGCAATCCATTATGGACGGCAAAACAATTGTTATTGTCGGAACCAAGACTCAAACCAAGGAAATAGTTAAGGAATTTGCCGCTGCCATGAATTGGCCCTATGTTGTGGAAAGATGGTTGGGAGGCACAATTTCTAATTTCGATGTCATTAAGAAAAGAATGTACCAATTCAAGGATCTTAAAAAAGGAAAAGAATTGGGAACTTGGGATAAATACACCAAGAAAGAACAATCTGAAATGACTAAGGAAATGCAGAGATTGGAAAAGAAAATCGGAGGCATTAAAGATATTGATAGACAACCAGATGTTTTATTCGTCTTAGATATTGAAAAAGACGCTTTAGCAGTTAAAGAAGGAAAAGACTATGGTCTTAAAATTGTTGCTATCACAGACACTAATGTTGATCCTAACATTGTTGACTACATGATTCCTGCCAGCGATGATGCAGTTTCTTCTGTTAAATATATTTTAGACTCAATTCAAAAAGAATTATCAGGACTCAAACCTGCAGTTAAAGCTGTGCCTGATAAAAAATAATCTTTGTTTTTAAGTAATTTTAAAAATATCTATGATATCATTAGACCTTGTTAAAGAACTTAGGGAGGCCACAGGCGTTTCTATTTCCAAGTGCAAACAAGCCCTAGAAGAAACTAATGGCGATATGGACCAGGCCAAAGACCTTTTGAGAAAATGGGGCCAGGCTGTTGCTGACAAGAGATGTGGACGAGAAACCAGCCAAGGAATAATTGACAGCTATATTCATTTAACCAAGAAAATAGGAGTTTTGGTTGATTTAAGATGCGAAACAGACTTTGTTGCCAAATCCCCAGACTTTACAACATTGGCTCATGATATTGCTATGCACATTGCTGCCAGCAATCCTAAATACTTAAAGCCAGAAGATGTTCCAGCAGAGGTTTTAGACAAGGAAAAAGAAATCTACATTGAAGAAGCCAAGCAAACAGGAAAGCCAGCTGATATGATTGAAAAGATTGTTGAAAACAAACTCAACAAGTTCAAAGAAGAAAATAGTTTGTATACTCAGAAATTCATCAAGAATCCAGACATTACTATTGATCAGTACATTAACGAATATGTAGCCAAGATTGGAGAGAAGATTATTATTTCCA